>JAKSOX010000045.1 GCA_024405335.1 Kiritimatiellia bacterium | reverse complement strand
TACAATACGCGGCATGGAAAACAGAAGTTTGTCGATGGCGGCGGTCGTGGCGGCGGTCACGGTCGCCGGAATGGCGGCGTTTGCGGCGTCGCCGGACGTTTTGCCGCCGGCCGAAAACCAATGGGAGGGCGCGCGGGTCGCCGTGTTCGGCGATTCGATCACCGATCCCGGGCAGACGAACCGGCAGTGCGTGTACTGGCAGCATCTCGCGAACTGGCTCAAATGGGATACGGGCGTGTTCGGCGTCAGCGGGCATCGTTGGGCGCACCTGCCGGGGCAGGTCGACCGCGCCGAAAAGGCGATGGGCGACGACGTGGACGCGGTGACGATCTTTCTCGGCACCAACGACTACGCCTCGTCCGTCCCGCTCGGGCGCTGGTACGATTGCGTCGACGCTTCCACGAACTGGTGGGGCAAGATGATCGCCTTGAAGCGGCGCGACCTCAACCGCGACCGCGGCACGGTGCGCGGGATGATCAACGTGTCCCTCGAACGCATCCGCAACCGCTGGCCGAAGGCCCGCGTGATCCTTTTCACCCCGACCCACCGGGAATACTTCACGTGCAGCCCCACCAACGTCCAGCCCGGAGAGAGCTGGCCGAACACGGGCGGTCTTTATCTGGACGACTACGTCGCGTGCGTCCGCGAGGCGGCGGACGTTTGGGGGTGCGCGGTGGTGGACCTCTACCGCGATTCCGGTTTGCTGCCGCGGCTCGACGCCCAGCGCCGGGACGAATTCCGTTCTTTCGACGAGGACGGACTCCATCCGAACAGCGCGGGACATCTTCGTCTCGCGAAGACGATTTATTGCGCGTTGCGCGCCATTTCCAGATGACGCGCGGCGAAGGGAACGGGAATTTGCGGATTTGAAAGGAAGCATGCGATGAAGAAGTTGTCGGGTTTGTTGTTGTTGGCGGCGGCGGTCGGTTTCGGCGGCTGCGTTCCCGCGCCGGGGCGCGCATCCTGCGCGCCGAATCCAGGCGAATGCGTGACGATCGATCCGGCGGAGAAGTCGGAGTTCAATACTTCCAAGATGCGGTTTTCGGGCGCGACGGACAAGTCGCCCGTCGCCTACAAGGTCGGCGAAACGATGCGCTTCACGTTCTCGCTCGCCTGCAACCAGCCGGTGCCGTCGAACAAGGTCTTCTACGTGAAGTGGTCCCGCCGCGGCGACGACGGCGTGAACTTTTCCGGTTTCGACCGCATCACGGAGGACAGGCCGGTGGTGGTGGAGACGTCCATCGACCGTCCCGGGTTCGTGAACGTGAACGCCAGTTTGACGGACGTGCAGGGCAATTGGTTCTGCTACTTCCAGGACGACTACAACCGCATCCCCCTGCAGTGGGAGGGTTCCGCCGGCGCGGACGTGGACGCGATCCTGCCGTGCTACGACGAGCCCGCCGACTTCGACGCGTTCTGGGCGAAGCAGCTCGCCGCGCTCGCGGCGGTGCCCGTCAAGGCCGAACTCGTGGACGTGCCCACCAACAAGCTGCCCGCCAAATTCCGCGGCGGCACCCACGTCGCGCAGGCGTTTTCCGTGGCGTGCGCGGGCCCGAATCCCGTGACGGGCTTCCTCGTGTATCCCCGGGACGCGCAGCCGAAGTCGCTGCCCGTGCGCATCACGTTCGACGGCTACGGTCCCGGCTGCCAGGGGGCCGGCCCCGCGGAATGGCTGTTCTCCCCGTGGCCGAAGCCGATGGTGAAGATTTCCGTGAACGCCCACGGCTACAAACTGCTGCAGCCGGAATCCCACTACAAGAAGCTGAAGCTCGACGGCTACGCCTTCAACGCGCACGAAAACGAAAAGCCCGAGACGTCGTATTTCCTCGGCGAGGCGCTGCGGCTCGTGCGCGCCTACGATTTCGCGAAGACGCTCCCCGTGTGGAACGGCAAGGACCTGATCGCGACGGGCGGCAGCCAGGGCGGGTTCCAGTCCGTGCTGGCCGCGTCGCTCGTGAAAGGGCTCACCGAGACGCATCCGGACGTGACCTGGATGTGCGACTGCGCCGGCCCGACGCGCGGACGCCTGCCCGGCTGGCGGCCGGACTACCGGCCCGGCCTCGCGTATTTCGATTCCGTTTTCCACGCGCGGCGCATTCCCGCGACCTGCCGCCTCGACATGGGCCGCGTGGGCCTGGGCGATTACGTGTGCCCGCCCACGGGCGTGGCCGCGTGCTACAACGCCGCGAACTGCCCGAAGTCCGTCCGCTGGTGGCAGAACTCCACGCACCTGTGGGCCACGCCCACGTCCATCCGCCGGTGCTGGACGAACGAAGCGCCCGCGGGAGCCGGCGTCAAGGGCACGGCCCGGATCGCGCGCACGGCGCGCGCGGTGACTGGCGTGCCTGCCGCGTTCGACCCCAAGGCGTGGACCATCGCGTCCGCCGGGCGCCCCGCGCGCGCGTTCGACTTCTCCAGGCGCTGCAATCTCCGCAAGGCGGGCGGCAATCTGAAGACGCTTTCCGAGGCGACGATCCGCGGCACGCTCGTCGCCGAGGCGGACGGCGAGGTCGTGCTCGGCGCGGGGCTCGACTGGTGGTGGGAGTGTTCGGTGAACGGCGAGGGCGTGTTCGGCCGCACGCGCGTGAACGGGTCGAACGGTTCAGGCGCCTTCGAGGCGAGCGACTGGACGTTCGCCGCGCCGGTGAAGAAGGGCGCGAACGAGGTGGCGTTCAAGGTGGTGCTGGGCGAGCAGGGATTCGGCGAGGTGGCCGTTCTGTCCGGCGCGCGCGAGGTCGATCCCGCGGCGGCGGCGGCGTACCGTGCGGCGACGGCGGCGTACCGCGCGCCGTCGTCCGTGCCGTTCGAGCCCGTTTGGGCGTCGCCCACGTGCGTTCTCTTCGACACCGCCCAGCCGCATCCCGCCGGCATCGAATACCGCAAGCGCGGGGAGAAGCAGTGGCGCCAGGCGTGGGACGTGCGCACGGGCGTCACGCGCCACGCGGTGACGCTGCCCGATCCGTCCCTGTGGGGCGATTTCGAATACCGCAAGGTCGAATGGGCGCGCGAAGAGGACATGTCGATCGTGCGGGACGAGAAGGACGTCCGCTCGACGAAGCTCGATCTCTCGAAGGCCGATTTCGACGCCGTCACGGACAAGAATCCGCTCGCGTACGGCGTCGGCGAAACGATGCGCTTCCGCTACACGTTCCGGTTGAACCAGCCCGACCCCGCGGGGCGGCGCTTCTTCCTGCGCTGGGAGCGCTTCGGCGACGACGGCGTGTTCGACGCGGGCGTCGAGCCGTTGCGCGACGGCGAGACGGTGGAGGTGTCCACCAAGATCGACCATCCCGGTTTCGTGCGCGTGGACGCGTCCGTGGTGGACGCCAAGGGCCGCACGATGACCTATTGGCAGAACGACATGGTGGAACAGCTCCGCTACCTCTCCGCGGCGTGCGCGGCGGCGGAAACGCTCCAGCCGGCGTGCGAAGAGCCGGCGGACTTCGTCGACTTCTGGGCGAAGCAGAAGGCGGAGCTCAAGGCCGTTCCCGTGAAATGCGAGATGACGGAACTTTCCACGAACCAGATTCCCGCGCGATTCCGGGCGACGCACCGCGCCTGGGCCGTTCGCGTGGACTGTTCGGGTCCGCGGCCCGTGACGGGCTACCTCGCGATGCCGCGCGGCGCCCGGGCGAAGAGCCTGCCGGCGTGCTGCGGCTTCAACGGCTACGGCTGCGGCGCGGACGCGCTGCCGGGGGAGTGGCATTACGAGCGCGCCAAGGACTCGATCTACTTCCACATAAACGCGCACGGCTACGATCTGATGAAGGACAAGAAGTACTACGACGATTTCGCGAAGAAGATCAACGCGAAGGGCGGCTACGGACTCGTGGACGAAGAAAACGAAAAGCCCGAAACGGCGTATTTCCGCTACATGGCGCACCGCGTCGTGCGGGCGTTCGATTTCGTGAAGACCCTGCCCGAGTGGAACGGCAAGGACCTGAAGGCGCGCGGCGGCAGCCAGGGCGGATTGCAGACGACCTGGGCGGGCGCGCTCGTGGAAGGGCTCACCGAATGCGAACCGTGGGTGACGTGGTGCACGGACATCAACGGCGGCGCCGTCGGGCGGTACGTGGGCTGGCGGCCGGCGTACCGGCCCGGGCTCGCGTACTACGACACCGTGATCCACACGCGGCACATCCCGAAGACGTGCAAGCTCGTGATTTCCCGCGCGGGCCTGGGCGACAAGTGCTGTCCGCCGAGCGGCCTCGCGTGCCAGTACAACGCGGCGAGCTGTCCGAAGTCGATCAACTGGGTGCAGAGTTCCGACCACGGCACCATTCCGAAGGCCAACGTCCGCCACGACTACGCGTTCTCCGCGCCGGCGGGAGCGGGCGTGACGGGCACGGCTAAGAAGCCCGCAAAACTCCGCAAGGGCAATTTCGTGAAGGCGAAGCTCGCGGGAATCGCGCCGTCCGGCCAGTACCGGCGCGGCAAGGGGAAGGACGGCAAGGACCTGCCCGTGAAGACGACGGTGACGCTCGAAGGCACGCTCGAAGCGGAAGCGGACGGCGAGGCGATTCTCGGCGCGGGCTTCGACTGGTGGTGGACGTGCAAGGTGAACGGCGCGGACGTGTTCGGCGTGCCCACGGTGAATCCCGGGGGCAACGGCGGCAGCTGTTCGCCGGCGGACTGGACGTTCACGGCGCCGGTGAAGAAGGGCGCGAACAAGATCGCGTTCGAGGTGGTGCTGGGCGAGCAGGGGTTCGGCGGCGCGGTGGCGCGCGATCCCGCGGACTTCCCGGACGGCGTCGACGCGGCGCCGGCCGAGCACTACCGTTCGCTGGTTTCGCGTTTCCCGCGCACGTGGGATTTCGGCGACGGCGCCAAGTTCGTTTTCGACGGCAACTGGAAGTGAGGGTGACATGAAGAATGCGTTGATTCCGGCTTTGGTTCTGCCGCTGGCGTGTCTGGCGGACGTGAAGGTGACGTTCGTTGGCGACATGCTCTGCGGCCGTCCGTTTCAGGAGGCGTGCCGCACGGGCGCGGACACGTTCGACTTTTCGGCCGCCTTCGCGGGCGTGAAGCCGCTTTTCGCGGCGAGCGATTTCGTGGTCGCGAACCTGGAAACGCCCATCGCGCCCGACAACCGCGACCTGACGCACGAGCGCTGGTGCTTCTGTTCCCCGAAGGAATACGCGCAGGCGGCGAAGGACGCTGGCGTCGATTTCGTGTTCACGGCGAACAACCACTGCCTGGACCGCGGCCCCGAAGGCGTCAAGCGCACGATCGCCGCGCTCGACGAAATCGGCCTGCCGCACACGGGCACCTTCGCCACGCGCGAGGCGTCCGAGCGTCCCGCGATCGTGGACGTGAAGGGCTTCAAGCTCGGCCTCCTTTCCTACACCTACGGCTCCAACGCGTTCTCGAACCGCGAATACCTGGACGACGGCAACCGCTTCATGGTGAACTTCTTCCAGCGCCAGGAACTGTGGGAGCCGAACGCGCGGGAATGGACGTTCGGCGACCGGAATTCGCCGGCGGCGCGCGCGTACGCGGCGCGGGAGGCGAAGCGCTGGCCGGAAAACTTCTCGCTGCCGGTGTACGAGCGCGTCGAAGAGCACGCGGAGGAGCGCGCGCACGTGAAGGCGGACGTCGCCCGCGTGAAGGCGGCCAAGCCCGATTTCGTGGTGATGGGCATGCACGCGGGCGGCCAGTACAATCCCGTCGAAACGAAGTACACGAAGGAGCTCGCGTCGTTCCTGGCGGACTGCGGCGTCGACTGGATCGCGGGCGCGCACGAACACGTGGTGCACGGCTCCGATTTCCTGGGCATCGCGGACGGCCGGCTCACGACCTATTCGCTGGGCAATTTCCTGAGCGTCACCGGCGTTTGGGGCGGTCCCCACGACAAAATGGCCGACTGGTCGATCGCCTGGCACGTCTATTTGACGCGCGACGCGAAGGGCGCCGCCAAGGTGTCGAAGACCACGTTCTCCGTGCTGAAGCTGGTGAAAGGCGACGGCACGAATCTGGTGCGCGTCGCGTGCGCCAGCGATCTGCACGCGGCGGAGAAAGACCCGGCGGCGAAGGCGGCGCTCGCGGCCGGCATCCTCGAAACGGCGCGGCGCTTCGGCGGCCGCTCCTTCGCGGCGGACGGCGTGCTGCCCGAATACGATCCGCTCGCGCTGCCGGGCGGAGGTTTCCTCGTGGACGACGCCGTGCCGGCTGGCAACGTGCACGTGGACGCGGTTTCCAACGACGTCGTGTACGTGCGCCAGGAGTACCGCGATTCGATGGAGTGGTTCTACTGGGGCTTCCGCGTGCGCGGCGCCGCCGGCCGGACGCTGCGTTTCCGCTTCACGGACCCCTACGGCGGCGGACCGGTTTCGTCGCGCGGGCCCGCGGTGACGAAAGACGGCGGCAAAACGTGGTCGTATCCGTGCGACGGCAGGAGCACGCACAAGGAATTCACCTACGAATTCGGCCCCGAAGAGCACGAGACGTGGTTCTACCAGACGTTCCAGTACTATCCGTGGCAGTGGGACGCGTTCCTCGCCCGACACGACGACGCGCGCGGCAAGACGTTCGTCGCGCAGGAACTGTGCAAGTCGCGCAAAGGCCGCAGCGTGCCGTGCGCGCGCTTCGGCTGCATCGACAAGGAACCGAAATACCGTTTCGTGTTCACGTCGCGCCACCACTGCCAGGAAACGACGGGCACCTACGTGCTCGAGGGTCTGCTGGAGCGCTTCTTCGGCGCGGACGACCTCGGCGCGTGGCTGCGCGAAAACGTCGAGGCGATGGTGGTGCCGTTCGTGGACTACGACGGCCACGTGGACGGCGACCAGGGCAAGGGCCGCAAGCCCTACGACCACGGCCGCGACTACGGCGCCACCAACCTCTACCACGAAACGGCCGCGCTCAAGCGGTGGATCGCCGACCACGCTAAATTCCGCGTCGACGGCTGGCTCGATTCGCACAGTCCGTGGATGTACGGCTGCTACAACGAATGGATGTACCTGTGCTTCGGTTCGGACGAACGGAACAACGCCGCCATCGCGCGTTGGGGCCGTCTGCTCGAACGGATGCAGACCGGCTCGATCAACTACCGCACGTCGTGCAACATCCCGTGGAAGTTCCGGTGGAACGGCCCGTGGAACGCCGGCAGCGGCACGGGCGGCGCCGGTTCCAAGAAGTGGACCGACGAGTGCTTCAAGGGCCGCCGGATCCAGATGACCTACGAAACGCCGTTCGCGGTGGCGAACGGACGCGTCGTCACGCCGGACGCCTGCCGCGAAATCGGCTCGGACAGCGCCAAGGTGCTGCGCGCCTTTTTGAGCGATCCGACGGCGGGCGCCGAAACGGCGTTGGAAATCGAGGGCGTCTGCGTGCGGGACGATCTCGACAAGCTCGGCGACTACGCGCGCCTGGCGCCGGGGTTCGCGCGGGCGGCGGCGTTCGCGCGCACGAACGATTTTGCGAAGATCGCGCTCGGCGCGTACGATCTGGGCGGCGGCGTGACGGCGGAGGTGGCGCGGACGGCGCTGCGTCCGCTGGCGGCGGCGGCGGCGAAACTGGACGCGCCCGCCGGGGCGTATGAAATCCACGTGCCCGTGGAAGGTCCGGAAGTGTATGCGTACGCGGTCGCGGGCAAAGCGCCGGGGACGGTCGGCGTGGGGCCCCGGCAGATGCTGGTCGCGTTTCCGGGCGGCGGTCCGCGCGCCTCCGCGTGCACCGAGGAAATCGAACCGGTCAGCTACCGCCGGATCGTCATCCGCGTGCCGAGGTGAGCGGAGAGAACGGACGAACTCTTCCGGGATTCGCGGTTGCAACGGCTGCGATTCCTGATTGTTTTAGAGTCCAAAATGCTGCATACGTGGTATAATGCCCGCATCTTAAACCTCATAAGGAGCATGAAACATGAAATGCAGCAGTAGAAAAACATTGGCGACGGCGTTCACGCTGGCGGCGTTTGCGGCCTTCGGCGCGGAAAACGCGGAGCCCGAAAACGAACTCGCCGCCGACGAGCACGAACCGCCCTGGGCCTTCGAGGCCGGTTTCGACAACGATTTCGCCACGGCGTACGTGTGGCGCAACTCGGTCATCAACGACCGCCCCGTGTGGCAACCGTGCGCGTGGGCCGACGTTTCCCACGACGCCACCGGCCTTTCCGCCGGGTTCTCCGTGTGGCAGAACTGGGACCTCACCAACCGTCGGCAGGCGGAAATTCCGCGCGCGATGAACGAAACGGACTACAACCTCCATCTCGGCTACACGGCGTGGCAGTCGGAAGACGAGGAGTGGTCGCTTTCGTTCGAAGCCGGCCACGAGTGGTACACCTATCGCGCCCGCAAGGATTTCCGCGACGACTATCCGTCCTCGCGCGAAATCTACGTGAAGGCGGAGTTCGAAAATCCGTACGTGGGCGCGTACGGCCAGTACAGCCACGCCTACCATCCTTTTGACGCGAACCATTTCGAGCTGGGCCTCAAGAAGGAAGTGAGTCTGGGCGATTTGGCCGGGGTCGAAGAATCCTGGCTCAACGAGCTGACCCTGGGCGCGGACTGGAACCTCAACTTCGGCAGCGGCATGTATCTCACCGAGGGCCTCTACGGCGTCGGCCGCGATTACGATCCAACCACGGAGGAATTCGGCGACAACCTCAAGGACGGCATCGGCGGCACGACGATCAGGTTCGACCTGTCGTACGAAGTGTGCAAGCACTTCACGGTGGGCGCGTTCGTCGCGTACACGGCGGTGCTCAACGGCGACGTCCGCGACGGCATGAGCGCGGCTGACTACGGCCGTGCGAGCCGCAATCTCGTGTGGGGCGGTTTCAAGGCGGGTCTGGAATTCTGACGGCGGCACGACTTGCCGGGACGCGCGGCGGCGGCGTTTTGCCGTCGCCGCGTCTTCCAAAGGAGCGGGCATGGAAATCAAGAATCGGCTGTTTGACAATCTCAAGACCGGGAAAACGTCGGTCGGGTGCGTGGTGACGATGAGCGATCTCGTGGTGAGCGAGCTCGCGGGGGACTGCGGCATGGACTTCTGCTGGATCGACGCGGAACACGGTCCGCACACGATCCAGGACGTGCAGCGCCATCTCATCGCGCTGCGCGGCACGGGGTGCGCCGGACTCGTGCGCGTCCGGGCGGACGAACCGATGCTGATCAAGCCGTATCTCGACCTCGCGCCGGACGGCGTCATCGTGCCGATGGTGAACACGCCCGAGCTGGCCGAGCAGGCCGTGGCCGCATGCCGCTATCCGCCCGCGGGCATCCGCGGCTGCGGCGTGCGCCGCGCGGTGCGCTACGGCGCCGAGGACTTCTTCGACTACGTGAAGTTCTCCGAACGCTGGCCGATGGTGATTTGCCAGATCGAGCACGTGGACGCGGTGAAGAACCTGGACAAGATCCTCAAGGTGCCTGGCGTCGATTCGTTCTGCATCGGGCCGTGCGACTTGTCCGGTTCGATGGGCATTCTCAACCGAATGGACGATCCGGAACTCAACAAGGTGATCGACGAAGTCGCATTCAAGATCAAGAAGGCGGGCAAGATCCTGGGCACGGCGGCTGGCGACTTCCCGCGTTGGAAGCGGCGCGGCGTGGACTGGTTCGCCGGCACGTCCGATTGGGGCGCCATGGCGGCGGGCATCCGCTCGTTCAAGGCGGCCTGCGACCAAGTCCGCGGCTGAACTCCGCACCACGAAAAGGAACGGCATGAAAAAATCGGTTTTTCTGGGCGCGGCGCTGATGGCGTTCGCCGCGGGCGCGGCGCAGGACGCCAAGTGGATCTGGTATCCGGGCGACTACGCGCTGTGGCGCGGAAACGAGCTGCAGGCGCGGCGCATCGAACACGGCGGCGGATATCCCACGTTCTGGGCGTCGTACAATTTCCATCCGTCGGTGCAGTTCCGCAAGCGGCTTTCGCTGGCGAAGCCGGAAGTCGTGGAGCTCGCCGTCGAAGGGACGCTCCGCTTCACCGGCCGCGACGACTTGCCCGGCGTCACTTCAAACAAGTACGTGTTCCCCGCGGGCGACTACCAGGTGGTGGCGTCCGTGTTTTGCGGCGCGAAGCCGCCGGCCCTGTACCTGAACGGACCCACCGTGAAGACGGACGGTTCGTGGGAAGCGGATTGGCGCATGGGCGGCAGCGCGTGCCAGCCGCACGTCCCCGCGCCGGCGGCGGAATGCGAGGACCGCTTCGCCGCCGCGTCCGCGCGTCCCGCCGACTACCGCTTGCCGACGCGTCCGGAAAAGGCGGTGTCGGTGTCGCGGGAAGGAAACCGTCTTTTCGCCGACTTCGGCCGCGAGACGTTCGGCTTCGTGAAGCTCCTCGGCGCGAACAAGCCCGGCCGCGTGCGCGTCGTCTACGGCGAAAGCGAACCCGAGGCGCGCGAGCTCGACCCCGAGAAGGTCGATTCGTGGGAATTCGCGGACGTGCCCGCGGCGGGCGATTTCCGCATGCCCGTTTCGCGCGGCTTCCGGTACGTGCACGTGCTGCCGGAGACGGAAGGCCTGTCGTTCAGGGACGTGGCGATGGACTTCGAGTGGCTGCCGCTCGAGCGGACGGGGTCCTTCCGCTGCGACAACGAGCGCCTGAACAAGATATGGGACGTGGCTGCGTGGACGTTGGGGCTCACGCTGCGCGAGATTCCCGTGGAAGGCGCGAAGCGCGACCGCTGGACGTGGAGCGGCGACGCCTGCCAGAGCTATTTGATGAACTACTACCTCTACGGCGACCGGCAGCTCGTGAAGGACGCCATCTGGTACCTGCGCGGCGGCGATCCCGTGGTGATGCACGTGAACCAGATCATGGACTACACGTTCTACTGGTTCACCTCCATCCGCGACTACTGGCTTTTCACGGGCGACGCGGCGTTCGTGAAACAGGCGTGGACCCGCATGACGTCGCTGATGGACTTCGCGATTTCGCGTTTGGACAGATGCGGCCGTCCGCACGCCGACCGGGGCGACTGGATGTTCATCGACTGGGCGCCGGAACCGCTGCACAACTACGGCGGCGTCACGAGCTTCGAGCAGATGCTTTTCGTGCGCGCGCTCGAGGCGATGGCCGAACTGGGGAAAGTCGCGGGCGCGCCGGAAAAGCTGCTGGGCATGTACAGGGTGCGCGCGCAGAAGCTCAAGCTCGAAGTGGTGCCGCTTTTCTGGAGCGCCGAGAAAGGCGCGCTCATGCATCTGCTCAAGGACGACGGCACGCTCGATCCGCAGCTCACGCGCTATCCGAACATGTTCGGCCTCGCCTGGGGGTATTTCGACGACGCCCAGCGCGCCTCCGTGCTGAAGAACGTGATTTTCAACGACAAGGTGATGAAGATCCAGACGCCCTACATGCGATTCTACGAACTCGAGTCGTTGTGCACGCTCGGCCGCCAGACGGACGTGATGAAGGCGATGCTCGAGTACTGGGGCGGCATGCTGGACGAAGGCGCCACGAGTTTTTGGGAGCTTTACAACACGGACGAAAAAGGCCTCGACAAGTACGCGATGTACGGCCGCCCCTACGGCAAGAGCCTGTGCCATGCGTGGGGCGCGAGCCCGATCTACCTGCTCGGACGCTACTACCTGGGCGTGGAACCGGTCAAGCCGGGATTCGCGGAATACGAGGTGAAGCCGTGTCTGGGCGGGCTCAAATGGATGGAGGGCGACGTGCCCACGCCGTCCGGCCCCGTGCACGTGCGCGTGGACGAAAAGGGCGTTCGCGTCACGGGCAACGGCGGCGTCGGCAAGCTCGTGTGGAAGGGCAGGACCGTAGCCGTTCCGCCGCATTCGACGGCGGCGTTGGGCGACGAATAGGGGGGCGCCGGTGAAATGGGCGATCCTTTCCGACGTGCACGCGAACGCGAAAGCGCTTCG
>JAKSOX010000044.1 GCA_024405335.1 Kiritimatiellia bacterium | reverse complement strand
AATTTGCTCAACCAGCTCCAGGAACTCGTGCTCACGCGCGACGAACACCACCAAACGGGAGACGGCTCGCACATGGACGCGCTGGACGCCTCGATCGACGCCCTCGAAGAACAGCTCGAACCGCAGCCCAAGGCGCTGTACCAGCGCCTCTACAAGAAGAGCCACATCGTGATGGCCCCCATGAGCGAGGGGTGCTGCTCCGTGTGCGGAATGCACCTGCCGATTTCCCAGATGCAGCAGGTCCGCCTGGCGAAGCATTTGCAGACGTGCTCCAGCTGCGGCCGCATTCTTTTCAATTGCGAAGAGGACGCGCCCCGTTACATCGCGGGCCGTCCCGCGGCCGGAGAACCCCGCAAAACTGGCATCAGCCGCTTCTCGGCCGAGGAACTCATGGTGTGCGACCTCAAGGGCGAAACGCCCGAGCGCGTCATCGCCGAACTCGCCATCGCCATGACGGAGAACCGTTTCGTGTCCAATCCCCAGGCGCTCGTCCAGGCCGCGATGGCGCGCGAAAACGTGTTGTCCACCGCAATGGGCGACGGTTTGGCGTTCCCCCACGTGCGCGGCGTCGAAGGCGGCGGCCTGACGCTTGCCATCGGCGTGTCCAAGAAGGGCGTCGATTGGGGTGGAGTCGACGGCAAGGTGCACGTCGTGGTGTTCAGCGTCATTCCCGTGGCGGTGAGCGCGTTCTACTTGCGGCTCATAGCGATGCTCGCCGAGGCGTTCGGCAAAAAAGCCAACCTTGAGGCGGTAAAGTCCTGCACGACGTCGTCCGAACTCTGGAAGGCCGTGCTGAAGGCCACCCGCTATTCCGTGAAGTGACGCGGCGATGCGCGAATTCCTGAACGTGTCCGTTTTGGCCGTCTTGCAGGGCGTGGCCGAATTTCTGCCGATTTCCTCGAGCGGCCATCTCGTCATCGGCCAGCATTTTCTGGGCGTGGCGGAGTCGGGCATGCGGCTGGACGTGTTTTTGCACATGGGCACGCTGCTGGCCGTTTTCGCGTATTATTGGCGCCGCTGCCTTTCGCTTGCGACGGATTGGCGCTACGCCGGAAAGATACTGCTTTCGGCGTTGCCGGCGATCGCCGTCTACTTCACGTTCAAGCGCCGGATCGACCCGCTTTTCGAAAACGCCAAGATGGTGGGCGCCTTGCTGATGTTCACCGGCGCCGTGCTGGTGGGCACGCGCTATCTGCCGCGCGGGTCGCGGGACGTGAGCTGGCTGCGCGCGCTGTGGATGGGCGTTTTGCAGGCGGTGGCGTTGCTGCCGGGCGTTTCCCGCAGCGGCATGACGCTCGCCGCCGCGCGTTCGGGGCGCGTTTCCCCGGAAGCCGCCGCCGAGTTTTCGTTTCTCATGAGCGCGCCGCTCATCCTGGGCGGCGTGCTGCTGGAGGTCAAGGACGTCCTGGCGGGGGACGAGGCGGCCGTGGCCGACGGCCTCGGCTGGGGAATGCTCGCGTGGGGAACCGTCCTATCCGCCGCGGTCGGCTATTTTTCGCTGGTGTTGCTCGTGAGGGCGCTGAAAGGCAAATGGTTTTGGTGTTTCGGCCCCTATTGCATTCTGGCCGGTCTGCTGACGTTGTGCTTCACGTGAAGGTGGCGTCGTGGTGGATCCCGCATTTGAATCGCTGCTGGTCCGCGCTTCCGAAAAGCCGAAAGCGCTTTCCGTTCCCGAACTCGCGCGTCTCATGTCCGCGGCCGACGCGGAAGAACGACGCGCGCTCCACGCGGCCGCCTACGCCGTGAAAACGCGGCACGTCGGCCGGCGCGTTTCCGTGCGCGGTCTCGTCGAATCGGGAAACGCCTGCGCCAAGGACTGCCTCTACTGCGGATTGCGCCGGTCGAACGCCCGCGTCGAACGGTATGCGCTTTCGGCGGACGAAATCGTGGCCGTGGCCGAGGCCGCCAAGGCGCGCGGATACGCCTCGTTGGTGATCCAAAGCGGCGAAATCGAGTCCGAGGCGCACACGCGCTTCGTGGAAGGCGTGCTCAAACGCGTCGCGCCGCTCGACATGGGCGTCACGCTTTCGCTGGGCGAACAGACGGACGAAACGTTCCGGCGCTGGAAAGACGCCGGCGCGTCGCGCTATCTGCTGCGCATCGAAACGAGCGACCCCGCGTTCTACGCGAAGCTGCATCCGTCCGGTCACGACTGGCGGCGTCGCGTCGCGTGCCTGCAAACGCTGAAACGCCTCGGCTACCAGCTGGGCACGGGCGTGATGTGCGCGCTGCCGGGGCAGACGCCCGAGATGCTCGCGCGCGACGTCGCTTTCTTCGGCGACGTCGACGCGGACATGCTCGGCATGGGCCCCTACGTTCCGCATCCGGACGCGCCGCTCGGACCTGCCGCCGAAGCGCCGGACAACGCCGTGCGCCTGCGCATGGGGTTGAATCTGATTGCCGTTGCGCGGCTGCATCTGCACGACGTGAACGTCGCCGCCGCCACCAGTTTGCAGGCGCTCGCGCCGGACGGACGCGAACGCGGGCTGCTCGCCGGCGCCAACGTGCTGATGCCGAATCTGACGCCAGTCCGCTGGCGCGCGGGGTACCAGCTCTATCCCGGCAAGCCGAATCTCGACGAATCGGCCGAGGAGGCGACGGCTGCGCTCGAAAGGAGCGTCGCCGCCATCGGCGAAACGATTTTGTGGAACGCCCGTGGCGATTCACCGCATTTTTCCGGCATTGCGACTTCCGTCGCGCCGCGGTCTTCGTTTGTGGTATAATGGCGGCCATGAACAACGCGAAACCATTTCCCGCCGCGTCGCGCGTCGACGCCGCTTTGGCAGAAAACCCCGCGCCTGCGGGGCTGGGGATCCGTTCATGAGCGAAAGCGCGTTCTTCCAGGATTTGGCGGTGCTGATGGCGGTTGCGGGCGCGGTCGCCGTGGTGTTCCAGAAATTCCAGTGGCCGAAGGTCATCGGCTACATCCTGGCCGGCGTGCTGATGAGCGAGCACACGTGGGGCGGCAGTTTCCTGGCCGACCCCAATTCCGTGCAGACCATCGGGCAGCTGGGCGTGGTGTTCCTCATGTTCACGCTGGGGCTCGAGTTTTCGACCGGCCAGATGAAGAAGACGAAGAGCGTTTCCGGCCCCATGGCCCTGGTGGATACGTTGGTGATGATCTGGCTCGGCTACACCGTGGGCCGCCAGGTCTTCGGCTGGGACATGGTGTCGTCGCTGTTCCTGGGGGCGGCGATCTGCGATTCGGCGACCACGCTGCTCGCGAAGACGATCGACGAGATGCGCTGGAGCGGCCGGCCGTTCGTCAAATACGTGCTTTCGACGTCAGTTTTCGAGGACGTCCTCTGCGTCGGCGTGATCGCGCTCATCACCGGCGTCGCCCACGGCCAGGGAATGTCGCTGGGCGCGGTGGGGCTTTCGCTGGGCGGGCTCGCCGTGTTTTTCACGTGCACCGTCGTGGTGGGGCTGGTGCTTGTGCCACGGCTGTTGACGCGCGTGGCGAAAACCGGCAGCGACGAGGCGCTCCTGCTGACGGCGCTGGGATGTTGCTTCCTCATTTCCTGGATCGCCTACCGGCTCAATTATTCCGTGGCCCTGGGGGCGTTTCTCGTGGGCGTCCTGGGCGCGTCGTCCGACGTCCGCAAGCGCCTGCAGTCGCTGGCCGCCCCGCTTCGCAGCATGTTCGCCGCCGTGTTCTTCGTCACCATCGGCTTGTTGGTGAACCCAGCCGCCTGCTGGGACAACGCGGGCGCGATTCTGGCGTTGTCGGCCGTGGTGATGCTGGGCAAAGGAGCGAACTGCTTCACGGTGGGCGTGCTTTCGGGGCTGGGCGTGAAAGGCGGCGTGCAGACCGCGTTCGGGCTTGCGCAGATCGGCGAATTCGCGTACATGGTGGCGCTTCTTTTCGCGACGTGCACGAAGCGGACGGACAGTCCCATGTACCAGATCGTGGTGGGCGTGTCGTTGATCACGACCTGCCTCAATCCGCTGATGCTGCGCGTTTCCGACCCCGTCGGCACGTGGGCGGAGAAGCATTTGCCGCGCCGTTTGGCCGAGGGGCTTGCCGCCTATTACGCCTGGCTCGAGCGTTTCCGCGCCGCCTCGGCGACGTCCGGCCTGCGCCATCGGCTGCGCGGGCTCGCGGTCTGGCTCGCGGTGGCGTGGGTGGTGGTGTTCGCGATCGGCTGCGCGGCCGGCATGCTCGCGTCGTGCGACTACGCGCGCTTTTCCGCGTTTTTCGAAGCGCACAAGCGCGCGTTCATCACGTTGGCCGCCAACGTCGTCTTCATCGCCGTGTTGTGGCCCGTGTGGGGCGTGGGCGGAAAAGCCGGCGACGTGGTGGGCGAAATCCTCGTGGGCGCGTCCGAAAGCGGCGGCGAGGCCGGCTGGCGCGACGCCGTGCGGCACGTGGCGCGCTTCGCCGTGCGGTTGCTCGTCACCGGCGTTTCGCTGGCCGAGGTAGTGATGGTGGACGTGAACCTGCTGCCGCCCGAGCGGTCCGTGCGCATCGGTTTCCTGGTGTTGGTGGTGTGTCTGGCGGTTTTCGGCGCCAAGCACTTCCGGCGCGCGGCGAAGTCGGCCAACGCGCGGTTCGCCGAAGCGCTTGAGGCCGAAAGCCGCATGGCGCGCGCGGCCGCCGAAGCGAAGACCTTTTCGCTGCCCGGCGACAATTTCCTCGAGGTGCCGGTAAGCGGCGGTTCGCGCGCCGTCGGCGCGACGATCCGGGAGCTCGACGTGCGCGCGAAGACTGGCGCGAGCGTCGTGTCCGTCCGCCGCGGCGGCGCGGACGCGCGCAATCCCGGGCCGGGTTGGCGCTTCGAGGCGGGCGACGTGGTGGTGGCCATAGGCGCGCCGGCCCAACTGGCGGCGCTGCGCGATTTGTTCAACGCATGAGACGAAAGGACGAAAAACCATGAAACGCGTGTTCCTGTTCCTGTTGACCAACCTGGCGGTGATGTTCGTGCTCACCATTTCCTGCAACGTCGTCCTGGCGTTTTTGGGGCCCGAGGTCCGGGCGGCACTCGTGCGAGACGGTTTCGACTACGGTTCGCTGCTCGTGTTCGCGCTGGTGTTCGGCATGGGCGGCGCGTTGATTTCGCTGGCGCTTTCGAAAACGATCGCCCGCGCGTCGGTGGGCGCCGTGACGATCACGGGCGAGGAGGGCGACCGCGAGCGGTGGCTGGTGGAAACGGTCCGCGAGCTGGCGGACCGCGCGCGCGTGGGCATGCCCGAGGTGGCGATCTACACCGGCGAACCGAACGCCTTCGCCACGGGCGCGCGCCGCAACCACGCGCTGGTGGCGGTGTCCACGGGAATTCTCGAACAGATGTCGCCTTCGGAGCTCAAGGCCGTGCTGGGGCACGAGATGAGCCACGTGGCGAACGGCGACATGGTGACGATGACGCTGGTGCAGGGCGTGCTCAACGCCTGCGTGCTCGCGCTTTCGCGCGTGATCGCCTTCGCGGTGGACAACGCCCTGGGCGAGAAGAAGAACCGCCGCGGCGGTTCTGGCGTCTATTTCCTGGTGGTGTATCTCATGCAGTTCGTGCTCGGCATTCTCGCGTCGCTCGTCGTGTGCGCGTACTCGCGGCGGCGGGAATACGCGGCGGACGCCGGCTCCGCCGACCTGCTCGGCTCGCCGTATCCGATGCGCGAGGCGCTGCTGAAACTCGGCGGGTTGGAGGCGGGCGCGCTGCCCGACGCGCTCAAGGCGTTCGGCGTGGGCGGCAAGCGCGGCGCGTCGCCGTTCGCGACGCATCCTTCCATCGAAGACCGCGTCGCCGCGCTCGAAAAATGGACGCCCCGCACGTGACGACGGAGATGCGTGCCGTCATGTCCCGACGCCATGCGCTTTGCAAAACAAACTGAAAATCGACATGCTGAAAAACAAACGAGAAACGTAAAACGCTTGTCACGGCATGATGCGCAACGGACGTTGCGACGATTGCCGGACGGCGAGGAGAAATCATGAAAACGTCCCGCAGACAGTTCCTTTCCGCCGCCGCGTCCACCGCGGCGATCACGCAATTCCCCATGCTGTTTTCCGGCTGCGCCACGAAGTTCCGCGCGAACGAAACGGTGCAGGTGGCCGCGATCGGCGCCGCCGGCCGCGCGGCCGCGGACGTCTGGGGCCTCGCCAACGCCGGCGCGCGCATCGTGGCGCTGTGCGACGTGGACACGCGCCGCGTCGGGAAGCTCCGCGAAAACTTCGCGGCAGCTCCGTTCTTCACGCGCTATCGCGAGATGCTGGACAAGACGGACAAGGACGTGGACGCCGTGATGATCGGCACGCCGGACCATTGGCACGCCACGATGGCGCTCGAATGCCTCGGCCGCGGAAAGCACGTCCTCTGCGAAAAGCCCCTGTGCCAGAGTTTCCACGAGATGGAGGCGATGTTGGCCGCCGCGAAGGCGCGGCCCGGGCTCGTGAACATGGCGATGAACCAGGGCCACGCCTACGACACGATCCGTGATTTCCGGGAATGGATCGAGGCCGGGCTCATCGGCGAAGCCACCGAAGCGCACGTGTGGTGCCCGTGTCCGTACAGCTTCATGGACCGGCTCGACGAACTCAAGCAGACGCAGGAGATTCCCAAGGAACTCGATTGGGAGCAGTGGCAGGGTCCGGTGCCGCACCGCGCCTACAACAAGCTCTACCTGCCCGGCGTCTGGCGTTTCTGGACGGCGTACGGCTGCAACACGCTCGGCGACTGGAGCTGCCATTTGATGGATCCCGTGTTCTGGACGTTCGGCTTCGGTTTGCCCGAAAGCGTCGAAACGAAAATCTACGGCAACTGGGATCCCGCCGTCCACGGACTCACGTTCCCGAAAGGCGTGCGCACCACGTTCCACTACCTGAAGCGCGACGGCCGGCCGTTCAAATTCGTGTGGTACGACGGCATCGCCTGCAAGGACGTGCCCGTGCCGTCCGCCTGGCGCGGCGACCCGAAGACGTTCCCGCCCCACGACACTCCGGAAGTGCGCAAGATGCGCGACGGCATGGCCAACGGCGCGTTCGTGTACGGCACGCGGGGCGTGATCGAATACGGCCACCACGGCGCGAACTACCTGCGTCTGCTGCCGGACACCACGCTCGAAAAGCTCGGCGCCGAAGGCGGCCGGCCGAAGTTCCGCTACGCCCGCCTGCCCGGCAAGAATCCGGACGACAAGCCGTTCCTGGAATTCGTGAACGCCGTGAAGGGCGGCCCGGCCGTGGGCAGCGACTTCGCGTACGCCGGCGCCATGACGCAGTGTTCGCTGCTGGGCGTGGCCGCGCTCTTCGACCCCGGCAAACGCCTCGTTTTCGACAAAGCCAAGAACGCGTTTTCCAATTCGTCCGCGGCCAACAAATGGCTCGCCCAGCCGCGGCTCGCCGGCTGGTGACGCATGCCCGGGAAAAGCGTCCAGGAGATTGCGCGCGTCGTCGCCGCAGGACGGTATCTGCCCGCGCTTGTGGTGGAGGACGGCGTTTTCCGGGCCCGGTGGCTGCCGCGCGAAGTCGACGCTTTCGTGCGCCGCGCCGGGCGCGGTCTGCTGGAGGATCCCGGGAAATACGAAACGGCCGAAGACGCCTGGCTGGCGGCGCTGCGCACGGATTCCGGGCGGGTGCAATGGCCGAACCGCGCCGAACTGGCGGAGCTGAAGGAACGCCTCGACGCATGGCGCGCGGCGTTGGCGGCGGACGCTGCGGCGCCCAAGACGCTGAAATTCCGTTTGGAGCCCGAATGGCGCATCGTCTACGATCCGCCGAAGACGCGCCTCGGGCTTCTCGCGCTCGGCCAGGCCGTGCGCATTTTCCCGCCGCTCGGCCGGGCGGACGCGCTCACGTTCGCGGACGCCGAGGCGTTCGTGCGCCGCGGCGCCGCCGCGCTTGCCGCCGCCGGCTTCGAGACGGAGTTCCCCGAAGGACTTTGCGGCGAACACGTGGAAGCCGTCGCATCGCTCGATTCCGGAACCGGGCGGAGCCAGTGCGTCCGCGCGAAAATCGACGTGCGCGTGGACGGCGAAAAGGTCACGGCGGCGGAAATCCGCTTTCTGCTCGAACAGGGGTCGACGCTCGTCTTTTTCCGCAACCGCTGGATCGAGGTGGACCGCAACGTGCTGCGCGAGGCGCTCAAGGTGTTGGAGAAGGGGCGCGAAAAGAAACTCGGAGTCGCGGAGTCGTTGTCGTGGACGATGGGTCTCGGCCGCGCGGGCCGCATGCGGGTGAAGGAAGCCGCCGCGCACGGTTGGTTGCGCGGTCTGCTGAACGAACTGCGCGGCGACGACGCGTTCGCGATCCTGAAACCGCCGCGCGGACTGAAGGCGAAGCTCCGCGACTACCAGCGCGCGGGCTATTCGTATCTGGCGTTTTTGACCAAGTGGGGGTTCGGCGCGTGCCTGGCGGACGACATGGGCCTCGGCAAGACGGTGCAGACGATCGCGTGGATTCTGCGCCGCCGCGCGTTGGCGGCGACGCCCGTGCTGGTGGTGGCGCCGACGACGGTGACGACGAACTGGATGCGCGAATTCGGAAAGTTCGCGCCGTCGCTCAAGGTGATGCTGCACCAGGGGCCGGACCGGCTTTTGGGCGACGCCTTCCGGCGCGCGGCGGCGAAATGCGACGTGGCGGTGACGAGCTACGCGCTGCTGGTGAAGGATTTCCGGTTCGTTGCCAAGGCGGGTTTCGGAGCGCTCGTGCTCGACGAAGCGCAGGCCGTGAAGAACCCGGACACTCAATCCGCCCGCGCCGCGCGGGCATTGCCCGTTTCCGAGCGCGTCGCGCTCACGGGCACGCCGTTCGAAAACAGCGCGCTCGATTTGTGGTCCATGCAGGAATTCCTCAATCCAGGTCTGCTGGGCGCGCGCGCCGATTTCGTCCGCGATTTCGTCAACCCGATCCGCACGGACGCGTCGAGCGCGGCGGCGACGCGGCTCCGGCGCATTCTCGCGCCGTTCGTGCTGCGGCGGCTCAAGACGGATCCCGGCGTGGCGGCCGAACTGGGAGCGAAGCGCGAAATCCGCGAATACTGCGCGCTTTCGCCCGCGCAGCGGCGCGACTACGAAGCCGCGCTCGTGCGCTACCGGAACGACGTCGCGGCCGACGCCGGCAATCGTTCCGGCCGCGCGCTGGCGCTGTTGACGGAGCTCAAACTCGCGTGCGACGGCTTCACTGACGGCGGCGAATGGCGCGACGATTCCGGCAAGGCGGCGCGGCTCGACGAACTGCTCGACGGCATCTTCGGCGCGGGGGAGTCCGCGCTCGTGTTCACGCAGTACGCGAAGGCGGGCGCGGAAATCCGCCGTCATCTCGAAGAACGCTTCGGGCGGCGGATGCCGTATCTGCACGGCGGCCTTTCGCTCGCGGAGCGCACGGCGGAAATCGAAGCGTTCAACGCGGCGCCAGAGCCGACGGCGTTCGTGCTGTCGCTCAGGGCGGGCGGAGTCGGCCTGAACCTCACGCGCGCCACGCACGTGATCCACTACGACCGGTGGTGGAACCCCGCCGTGGAAAACCAGGCCACTGACCGCGCCCACCGCATCGGGCAGCCGCGCGACGTGTTCGTGCATCTGTTCGTCGCGGCCGGCACGGTGGAGGACCGCGTGGACGCCATCATCGAATCCAAGCGGCAAATCGCGGGCGAAGTCGTCGTCGCCGGAGAATCGTTCCTCCTGAAGATGGGCGAAGGGGATTTCGCCAAAGTCGTGGAGCTCGCGCCATGAGTTCGAAAAAACATCCGCTGCGCATCACGCGCACCGCGCACGGCATCCGCGCGCAGAACCTGCGCACGCTCGTGAAGCGGGCGTGGTGGGCGCGGCGGTGGATCGCGATGCTCGAGGGCATGCGCCTCGGTCCGCGTCTCGGCCGCGGGCGGCAGTACGCGCTTTCAGGCCAGGTGGTGGACTTGTGCCTGGAAGGGACGCAGGTGACCGCGCACGTCCAGGGGTCGCGTCCCGAACCGTATCTGGTGAAGCTCGACTTCTCGTCCCCGCCCGCGCCCGGTACGGAAGGGGCGGTGTCGGCGGCGCTCGGGAATCCGCTGGCGTCGGCGCGGCTGCTCACGGACGACCTGCCGCTGGAAATCGAGGAGGCGTGTTCTCTGGAAGGGCGCAGTCTCTTCGCGCCCGGCAAGACGTGGTGCGGATGTCCCGACTGGCGCAAGCCGTGCAAGCACGTGGCGGCGGTGCTGTTCATTCTGGGCGAGGAAATCGCGCGCAAGCCGTCGCTGCTGCTCGATTTGAAGGGAATCGACTGGGAGGCGGCGCTGCCGCCGCCCGAATCCGTCGCGCCGCCCGAGGATTTTTCCGCCCTGCGGCTTTCGGCCGCCTCGTTCGCGTCGGACGATCCGGCGCCGCTGCTGACGCGGCTGGGTCCGGTGCCGTTCTGGCGCGGGACGGCGAAGTGCGTCGACGCGCTCGAAAAAATCTACCGGCGCGTGCGCCCCGTGGCCGAGCGCCTGGCGTAGGCGAGGTCCGCGTAGACGAGCGCGGTGGCGGACGCCGGCGCCACGAAAATCGCCGTCACCGCCATTAGCCAGCCGGGCATTCCGGTCGGTAGCGTGGCGGCGAGCGTCGCGAAGAGCGCGGTGGTGTAGCCGATCTGCCCGCACATCACGGCGCGCGGCCGTTTGCGGAGCGCGGCGATGCCTTCGACGCGGCCGCGCACGGCGTGGATCATGCAGATGAACGAGTAGATGCCGATGGCGAGGCGCACCGTGGGGAGCAGCCGGTCCGGCACGTTCTGGTAGACGCCGAAATACCAGTTGCCGATCCAGGGCGTGGCGAACAGTGCCGGCACCACGCCCAGCAGCGCGCCCGCGGCGAGCGCGTATCGGAGCAGCCGGCGGTCGCCTTCGCGTTCCGGCGGGAACTCGATGGACACGGCCTGCATGCGCAGCGCCGCGTAGGAAACGGGGTTGGCCACGCCGAGCGTCACGTAGTGGATGGAAAGCATGTCGGCGGCGTTCGCGCTGCGGCCCACGAACGCGGCCACGAACAGCGGCGACACCATCAGCAGGAACCCGCCGAGCGACAGCGGCAGGGTGAAGCGGAGCTGTTCCGCGAGCGACACGTGTTCGCCGTCCGCCGAACCCGGCAGCGCTCGCACGAAAGGCCGCGCGCAAAGCCAGGTCACGGCAAGTTCCACGAAGCATCCGAACGTGAGCGCGAACAGCCCCCAGTACGGGCCGACGAGCCCGAAGACGGGAAAGGCGGCGGAAAACGCCATGGTGACGGCGATGCGCGTGAACGTCGCCATGTTCGCCTTGCCGCTTTCGAGATTGTTGAACAGCACCACCATCGGCACGTTGCGCACGAAGAAGCAGGCGTTCATCACGAGACCCCACAAAAGCGTGCGCCTGGCGACGAGCGCGAGTTCGGGCGGCAGGGCGAATATCCTGCCGAAAATCGGTTCGCTGAACCACGGCAGGGCGACGAGCGCCTGCAACGCGAGCAGGACGACCATCATGAACGTGTTCAAACGCTTGAATTCCACGTAGCCCTTGCGCGTTTTGGCGAAGACCATGCCCGTCATCACCAATCCGCCGCCCAGGGCGCCGATCATGAACATGATCATCTGACCTTGGCTGAAGGCGGTGAGGGCGTTCACGCCGAGGACGCCGTGGGAGACGATGCCGGCCACGAGCGGATAGGTGAGCGACTGGGAAAACGCCTGCAGCAGCAACGGCGCGTAGAACTTCGTGACCTTCCATATCCCGAAGCCGCGTTCCGCCGTGTATGCCGTTTCCATGGGCGCGTATTATACCACCATTGGCAAATCCGCGGCATGATGATATACTACGTGCGTTTTCTTCCGGAGGATTAGCTCAGTTGGTCAGAGCAGGACCTTTACACGGTCAAGGTCGGGGGTTCGAGTCCCTCATCCTCCACC
>JAKSOX010000043.1 GCA_024405335.1 Kiritimatiellia bacterium | reverse complement strand
ACGCCATCGTGATGACGGGCGGCATCGGCGAAAATTCGAGCGACGTCCGCGCGCGCGTCGTCAACCGTCTGGGCGCCTTGGGCGTGAAGCTCGACAAGAAGGCGAACGACAAGACGCGCGGCGTGACGGCCGTCATTTCCGCCAAGGGATCCAAGATTCCGGTGGTGGTGCTCCCCACCAACGAAGAGCTCATGATCGCGCGCGACACCGTGCGCGTGCTCGCGAAATAAGGGGCAAGAGAAAAGGGAAAAGGCGAAGGGAAAAGGGACAAAAGTCATTTAGGTCGTTTCTGCCGCTTAAGTCCCTTGGAAAGGCAAAATCTCATGAACGCAATCAAGAACATCATCGAAAAAGCATCGAAACTCAACGGCACCGTGGTGCTGCCGGAAGGCATGGACGCGCGCGTGATCGTCGCCGCGTGCGCGTGCGTGGACCGCAAGATCTGCACGCCCGTGGTGCTGGGCACGGCGGAGGAGATCGCCGCCGCCGAAGCGAAGGCAGGCCTCAAGCTCGCCGAACGCGGCATCAAGACGATCGACTACACGCAGGGCGACGCCGAACTCGAAGCCGCGTACCTCGAGGCCTGGAACGCCAAGGAAGCGAAGAAGCCGGCCGAAAAGCAGAAGATCATCGATCTCGCCGCCGCGCAGAAGACGCTGCGCACGAAGCGCATCTACTTCGGCGGCATGATGGTGAAACTCGGCCGCGTGAACGGCCTCGTCGCCGGGTCGATCGCCTCCACGGGCGACATGCTCCGCGCCGCGTTCCACACGCTCGGCACGCAGAAGGGCGTGAAGACGGCCTCCTCCTGCTTCATCATGGACCTCAAGCGTCCCACGCCTTCGGGCGACACGGTGCTCGCGTTCGGCGACTGCGCCGTGATTCCCAACCCCACGGCGGAACAGCTCGTGGACATCGGCCTCGCGACGGCCCAGACCTACCGCGACCTCACCGGTTGCGAGCCGCGCGTGGCGTACCTTTCCTTCTCCACCAAGGGTTCCGCCGCCGGCGACCTCGTCGAAAAGGTGCAGAAGGCCGTTGAGCTCGCCAAGCCGAAATTCGCCGAAGCCGGGATCAAGATGGACGGCGAAATGCAATTCGACGCCGCGATCGTGCCGGCAGTGGGCCAGCTCAAGAACCCGAACGGCGACGTCCAGGGCAACGCCAACGTGTTCATCTTCCCGGATCTTCAGGCGGGCAACATCGGCTACAAGATCGCGCAGCGTCTCGGCGAGGCGGACGCGATCGGCCCGAACCTGCAGGGCCTCGCGAAGGCGATGAACGATTTGAGCCGCGGTTGCTCGGCCGAGGACATCGTGGGCACCATTTGCGTGACGCTGCTGCAGAGCACGACGAAGTGAGGCAAGGCGAAATGACGGATCGGGAAATGCTGGAACGCGCGGCGGCGGTTTTCGAGGTCGAACTCGAAGGCCTCCGCAAGACGAAGGATTCGCTCGGCGAATCCTTCGTCGAGACCGTTCGCCTGATTCTGAAAACGCTGGAGCAGGGCGGGCTGGTGGTCGTTTCCGGCGTGGGCAAGAACCTGCACGTCGCCGAGAAAATGAGCGCCATTTTCGCGTCCACGGGCACGCGCTCGATCGTGCTCAACCCCGTGCAGGCGATGCACGGCGATTTGGGCATGGTCGCGCCGCGCGACCTTTTGCTGGCGCTCTCGTTTTCCGGCGAGTCGGACGAAATCGTCAAACTCATTCCCGCCATCCGCCGCCACGGCCTCAAAGTCGTTTCCATGACCGGCAATCCATCGTCCACGCTTGCCAGGCTTTCCGACGTGCATCTGGCCGTTCCCTGCGGCAAGGAGGCGTGCCCCTTCGGCATGGCCCCCACCAATTCCACCACGGCCACGATGGCGATGGGCGACGCGCTCGCGATGACGCTCATCGACGCGCGCCGGTTCCCGATCGAAGAATACGCGGCGAACCATCCCGCGGGGGCGATCGGCCGCGCGCTCGTGTTGCGCGTGACGGACGTGATGCGCACGGGCGAACGTCTGGCGCTGGTGCGCCCGTCCACGACGGTGCTGGACGCGCTGATGGCGATGACGAAGGCCCACGGCGGCAGCGCGCTCGTGTCCGACGAGGCGGGGAAGCTGCTCGGCATTTTCACGGACGGCGACTTCCGCCGGCACGTGGCCGAAGGCCGGGACGTCTTGCGCGACCCGGTGGAAAGGCACATGACCGCGCACCCGATGTTCATCCACGACACCGCGTACGCGGCCGAGTTGCTCAAGGTGTTCGAGAAGAAGCAGATCGACGACCTGCCCGTGTGCGACGCGGCGGGCCGCGTGGTCGGTTTGGTGGACATCCAGGATTTGCCCAAGATGAAAGTATTGTGAAGTCCGGAACGACAAGGGAGGAACGCAACATGAAAAAGCTCTTGATTCTGACGTTTGTCGCGGCGGCCGCGTTGGCGGCGATGGCGCAGGCGCGCGGCACCACCCGCGGCGGCGCGCATGGCGCCGGCGGCGGCGCGATGCAGGCGAAAGGCAAGCAGGCCAAAGTGGTCATCGACGCCGTTTCGTCGCCACGGAACTGTTTGTGTTTTCCGCCTTCGTTGGGCGCCAACGGCACGTTGATGGCGCCGCTCAACCGCAAGTACAAATGGGCCGTGCTGGAAATGAAGTACAAGACGTTCGCGCGGTGGATGGACGAGCTGACCGTGACTTGGCACGTGCTGGCGCAGGTCTCCAAGCAGGAGCAGAACAAAAACGCCAACGACCTCAAGCGCGGCGAAATCGACGAGCTGCCGCCGGAGTTTTCGTACTACACGGCGACGACGCGCTTCCAGAATCTTCCCGAAGGCGACCACATGGCGGGCGCCTGTTTGCCGGCGATGTTCGTGGAACGCTTCGGCGAGCCGGTGGTGGTCACGGCGGTGATCATGAACAAGGAAGGCGACACGCTGGTTTCCCGCACGGAGTCCACGATTACGCTTCCCGTCAAGAAAGGCGACAACTGGTGGGAGTCCGAAACGATCATGGAAAGCCGCGACAAGAAAACGGGCCGCGCGCTCGTGGAGCGCCGCTCGGGGCTTTTGGACCGTTCGAAAACGCCGTTCGCGTTGGTCAACCCCGCCGACTACGAGTTTGTGGCGCAGTGACGCGGCGGATCGGGAAACGTTTTTAGCGAGGAGTGGAGCATGGCGAGAATTCTGACGCTCAACATCGGAGCCGCGAAGGCCGTACTGGCCGAGTACCAGGTGCGCGGCAAAACGGGGCTCACCTTGACGCGGTACGCCACGTCCGACATCGTCGGGATGTCGGCGGAAGCGCCCCAGGTCGCGCTGGTGCCGGCCATCCAGGAGGCGATGAAAACGTCGGGCATCAAGCCCGGTCCGCTCCTGTTGGCGCTCAACGGCCAGATGGTGTTTCCCCGTTTTGCCAAGTTCCCGCCCGCCGACGCCGAAAAATTCGACGAACTGGTCCACTACGAAGTCGAACAGAACATCCCGTTCCCGATCGACGAAGTGGTGTGCGACCACCAGCTTTTGGGCGAAACGGCCGAGGGCGACCAGGCGGCGATGATCGTCGCCGCCAAGGTCGATCAGGTTTCGCTGGTGACGAACGCCGTTTCCGCCGCCGGCCTGTTGCCGTACGTGGTGGACGTCGGCCCCATGGCCGTGACCAACGCGCTCAAAAACGCATACCCCGATCTCGAGGGATCCGTCATGGTGCTCGACGTCGGCGCCAAGACGACGTCGTTGATCATTATCGAGGACGAAAAAATCTATCTGCGCGCGATTCCGGTGGCCGGCAACGCCATCACGAAGGAGTTGTCGCAGACGTTCGGCTGTTCGCCCGAAGAGGCCGAACAGCTCAAAAAGGAGCGCGGCTACGTGTCCCTGGGCGGCGTGACGGAAGACGAAGACGAGGTCGCCGACCGCGCGTCCAAGACGATTCGCGCGGTGTTGACGCGTCTGCACGCCGAAATCAACCGTTCGATCAACTTCTACCGTTCGCAGCAGGGCGGCACGTCGCCGACGCGCGTGTTCCTCACGGGCGGCAGCGTGCGGTTGCCGCAGATCGACGATTTCTTCCGGGAAACGCTGAAAGTCGAAGTCGAATTCCTGAACCCGTTCGGCGAAGTGCAAGTGGATTCTTCGGTTGACCAAACCGCGCTCGAGTCCGACGTGTTCGAGCTGGTCGAGTCCGTGGGTTTGGCGCTCAGGTGGACGAAACGGGCGGCGATGAACATCAACCTGATGCCGCCCGCTCTCGTGGCCAAGATGCGCCTCATCAAGCGCATTCCCTTCCTCGCCGTCGGCGCGGTGGCGTTGCTGTTGGCGTTGATCGTGGGGATCTTCGCGGAAAACAAGGCGGCGGCGGTGGCGCGCGCGCAGGACGATTTCGTCCGCCAGAAAAACGCCGCGTTCGCCAAGTACGAAAAGGAGCTCATCCAGGCCGTGAAAGCCGGCGGCGTGCAGTTGCGGAAGACGGACGAGTTCCAGCAGCTGCTGGCGTCCCGCGCGCTCGCCGTGCAGCGCATCGAGGCGGTTCGCAGGAGTTTGCTGCCCAACATGTGGATCACGGGTTGGGAAGAGGAAAAGGGGATGCAGAAGGTGACGATCCGCGGCTGGCAGGATTCGCTCACCGCGGCGGAGAAAATCTACGCCGACGCGAACAACGGCAAAAAGGTGACGGCCGCCGAACTCGTGCAGGCCACGCTCAAGAAAAGCGACCAGGTCGTTTCCGAGACGGTGAAGATCGTGGCCACGCGCGACGTCAACGGACGCGCGTGCCTCGTCGAGTTCGCGATCGCGTTCAAGCCCGCGCCGCTCAAGAGCATTGCCGAAGCCGGCAAACCGTCCGCACCCAAAAAAGCGGACGCCAAAGGCAAAGGAGCGGCCGCAAAGCAGGCGGGAGGTAAGAACCAATGAGCATGTCGAGGGGCAAAATCATCTTGATCGCGGCGAGTTCCCTTTGGGGGATTTCCGTGTGCACGTCCGGGTATTACCTGTACCGCGGCATCGCCGAGCGCATGGACGCGGAGGGTCTGCTTCTGCAGGCCACCAACAAGCTCGGACAGTACTATTCGGCCAAAATGTTTCCGTCCAAAAAGTCGATTTTGGACGTGAAGACGAACGAGGTCTTGTACGCGAAATGGACCGACATGGCGGAGATTCTGGCTTCGCGCGGCGGCAAAACGCTGCCGTTGGAATCCCAGACCGTGTTCAAACAAGGCCTCCAGAACGAAGTCCGCCGGCTGCTGACCTTGCCGGGCGAAAGCGAAGAACAGCCGCTGGCGGATCCGTCGTTCCTGTTCGGATTCGAGAAATACCTGGGCGAATCCGCGGCGTTGCCGCTGCCGAACGAACTGCCGATGCTGATTCGCCAGCTCGACTTCATTTCGGGTTTCGCCGAGACGCTGTCTTCCGCCGGCGCGACGCACTTGAATCTCGTTTCGCGCAATCTCGTGGTGCGGCCGGATTGCAGCAACCACCTGGAATACACGTTCATGTTCACCGCCCGTCCGCAGGCGCTCGTAAAAACGCTCAACGCATTGGCGGCCGCGCCGGAATTCATCGTGATCGGCGACTTCAAGTTCGTCGAAAAGGACGACGCGATCGTGGCGCGCCTCAACGCGGAAGACGCCGCGCGCGAAGCCGCCAAGAAGCAGAAGGAAAAAGAGGCGGGCGGCCGCCCGAACGCGCGGCGTCCCAATCGGCGCAACAAACGCGCCAAGGAAGAGGAGACCGAAGTCAAACTTTCCGACGAAGAGATCTTCGCCAAGATGAAGGCCGACCGCATCGTCACCGATCCCGAAATGAACGCCTTGTTCGAGGTGGCCATCGACTTGACGGTGTACAACTTCGGGCCCGACCGCTATGCGGCGTACGAGCAGCGCGGCGGCGCGGCGAAGAAAGCCGCCGCCGAGGAAACTAAAACCGTGGCCGACGCGCAGGCGGCGGACAAGCCGACCGCTTCCGCGAAGGCCAAGCCGGACGACAAGTCCGAGCAGAAGTCCGCGAAGGAGGAGAAATAATGGCGGCGAAGAAAAAGAATTTCCTGGTGGACCATTGGGATTATCTCGTCGCCTTGGGCGGCATTGCCGTGTTGGCGGGCGTGGTGATGTTTTCATTCGGAAAAATCGCCGAATCCGTCGAAGACGGACGCCAAGAGTGCGAGATGGAGATCCGCGCGCGCAAGCCGGCCCACGAAGGCGTGGAGCGTGCGAACATGTCGCACCTGATCCACGTGTTCAAAACGGCCCGCAATCCGCCCACGCTGAAGGACGTCGATCCCAAGAAGGCGAACTTCCTGGCCAGCGAACGGCGCGTCATTTGCATGGTCGACCCTTCCGAAAAAGGCATCAAGCCGTGCGGAAATCCGATACCGCAGGGCGCCGAAACGTGTCCCTTCTGCGGCGCCAAGCAGCCGACGTTCGTGAAAATCGACATGGACACCGACCACGACGGACTCCCGAACGACTGGGAAAAGAAGTTCGGTTTGAATCCCAAGGATCCGACGGACGCCGCCAAGGACAAAGACGGCGACGGTTTCACGAACATGGAGGAGTTCCAGGCGAACACGGATCCTACGAACGCCTACTCGCACCCCGACTACCTTGATTCGCTGTCCGTTGCGAGCGAAGTCACCGAAACGCGGCTGCCGTTCTTTTTCGAATCGGCGAGTCCCGTGCCCAATCCGACCAATCGCGCCGAGACGACGTATCGCCTGACGTTCCGGAATCCCAGCAAGAAGGGCATGTACGGACAAATGGGAGAGGTCTACCGCGTGTTGATCGGCGAGGAAATCGGCAAGAAAGACGACCGCGATCCGAAGAAGTCCGTGATGACCGGTTTTGTCGCGACGGCGTACGAAAAGAAGTCGGAAGAGATTCCCATCAAAGGCGCAGGCACTGGCGTCAAGGGCTCAGGCAAAACGCTCATGAAGAAAGTCGACGCCTCGGTTGTGCATTTGAAACGGATTTTGGACGGAAAACCGGTGACGGTTCGCATCAACCAGAAGAACGTCGCAGTCGATCTCCACGTGGATTTGTTTTTCAGTCGCGGCGGCGGCAAGAAGTTCACGGTCACGCCCGGCGACGAAATCGCGCTGTACAACCGCAAATACAAAATCGTCGAATTTGGCGGAGCGCCAAACGCGCCGACGGTCGTGGTTGAAGACCTGCTCTCCAAGAAGAGAAAAGAATTTCGCAAGCCTTGATTTTTTGAACCCAATAGTGTATGATACGCATTACTCGTTAAGGAGTATTCTCGATGAGAATAAACAACCGACCTGTCATTTGGGGCTTTTTCTGTGCGGCTTTCGCGCTGTCGCTTGGCGTGTTTGCGCAAGACGACTTGGATAGTCTTTTGGACAATCTCGAGTCGGACAAAGGCGCTGCCGCCGCGAAACCTGCCGCCAAGGATGAGAAGAAGGCCGAGCCGAAGGAGGAGGTGGCCGAAGCCGAGGAGGCGCCCGCCGAAGAGGAGAAGAAGGCCGAGCCGAAGGAGGAGGTTGCCGAAGCCGAAGAGGCGCCCGCCGAGGATGAGGAGAAGGCCGAGTCCAAGGAGGATGTCGCCGAAGGCGAAGGGAAGGAAGAGGATGCCGACGTCGCCGAGGCCAAGAAGGCCGTCGAAGAAACGATGGCGGATGTGAAAGCGCAGATTGAAAAATCGCAGGCCGCCGCGGCCAGCGCGGCCGAAAAAGACGCGGCGGCGGACGACGACGAACTGGTCAGCGAATTGATGGCGAACGAAGAGGTTCGCCGCGAAGCGCTTGACAAACAGGCCTTGCGCGAAATCGCGGAAGCCCGCAAGGCCTTGGCCGCCCGCGATTGGGACATCGCGTACGTGCAGTACACGTTGGCGGAAAAGCATTTGAACGACCGTCCGGGGTCTGTCGAGCTCAAGAAGGAATGCGCCACGGGGCGCGCGGAAGCGCGGTTCCAAGGCGCCAAGCAGGCGTTGTTGCAGGGCGAACGTTCCAAGGCGAAAAAGTACGCGGAAGAAGCCCGCAGCTTGCGCCATCAGCGTGTGGGCGCGTTGTTGCTTGCGCTTGAGCGCGACGACTCGGAAAATCTTGAAAAAGATTTGAGCGAGGTTTTCCACGTTCGCAACGACGCGGAGTACAAGGCCGATCGCGACATGTTGCGCAAACGCCTGCGCAACGCCGCCCAGTATCTTTCCATTGCCAAGCTCGACAAGGCACTTGAAGAGTGCGAACTGGTGATTCGCTACGACCCGTACAATGCGGAGGCGCTTGCGCTCCGCAAGCGGATTCAGCGCCGTCGCGAAGTGATTCTCGACAAAGAGCGCGAGGCGACGCGCCGCGGCATGATCGCCGACGTGGGCAAGGCCTGGCGTCCGGTGTATGCCGTCAACGCGGCCGAACTCAAGGGGTCCGACGCCGCCACGGCGAAGACGCCGCTGGACCAGGATCCTGTCCGTTCGCAGGAGCAGTCCATCGAGAAGCGCATGCAGGAAATGATTTTGCCGTCGATTTCCTTCAAGCCGCCGGCGACTTTGGGCGACGCGGTGGATTATTTCCGCGACGCTTCGCGCGACTACGACAAGCCGGAAATCCCGATCGACCAGCGCGGGTTCAACTTCGTGCTCAATCCGGGCACGCAGATGTTCGCGAAGGCGGGCGCCGAAGCGTCCGAAGACGACAACTCGTTCGCCGCCGGCGCCGGCGACGAAGCCGCGGGCGAACAGCAAAGCCAGTTGCCGCTCATCCCGCCGATGTCCGCTGCCAACGTGTCGCTGTGGAACGCGCTCAAACTCGTGTGCGACGTCACGGGGTTCAAGTTCAAAGTCCAGGGACCCGTGGTGATGCTCATGCCCAAGGACATGACGACGGACGATCTGGTCACCCGCTCCTACAACGTCACGGAAAACTTCGCCGAGCGCATGAGCGGCGCGGCCAGCGAAGTGCAGGATCTGAAGGGCGGCGCCAATTTCAACGGTGGCAAGGACGAGGAAGAGGATGCCGACCAGGAGTCGAGCTGGAAGACGTTCTTCGCGCTCATGGGCGTGGAATGGCCCAAGAATTCGCGCATCGTCTACATCAAGACGATCGGCAAGCTCCGCGTCACCAACACGGAAGACAACCTCTCCAAACTCGAGCAGGCGTTGAGCGAACTCAACGTGACGCCCGTCTTGATCGAAATCGAAACGCGTTTCGTGGAAGTTTCGCAGGAAGACCTCAACTCCCTCGGCTTCGAATGGCTGCTCAATTCTGACTATTCGTTGAACCTGAACAACAAACTTGGCAAGGTTCTTGGCGTGCGGGGGTATGCCGAAAAAGCATATGCCGTCGCTTCCGATGACACTTACGGCATGCAAGAAGTTACGGATCCTGCCGGCGGCGTTTATTATACGAGTGTTCGCGGACCGGACCAAACGGTGGTCAAGAAAATGGCAACATCCGCAGACCGATTCGCGACAATTAACGCCGTCGACGGTTCGGCATATTCGACGGGTCACCGTTACTTGTCCACGCAGGGCAATCCGATTTCGGGTCAGGGCAACAGCACGAACGATCGGTTCATGAAGATCAATGCGTTCTTTGGCAGCGCCGATTTGTCGATGATTCTCCACATGCTCTCGCAGCGCAGCGACACGGATCTTCTGTCCGCGCCGAAGGTCGTCACGCGCACGGGCGAAGAGGCCATCATCAAGGTGGTCACCGAATACCGTTATCCGCAGGATTACGACGTCACGGTTTCCAGTTCGTCGTCTTCCGGGAGCAGCAACAACTCGAACGGCTCTTCTTCCCAGCCGCTCGCCGTGGTGGAGCCGCAGAACTTCGAAACGCGTGAAGTCGGCGTGATTCTCCAGGTGACGCCGACCGTGTCCGCCGAAGGCCAGATGATCAACCTCGATCTCCACCCGCAGGTCGTTTCCGAACCCGAGTGGCACAACTACGGCATGAAGATTCCGTATTCCGCCAACGCGGGCGGCGACACGTCCGCCATCACCGGCATTTTTACGGACATTGCGGCGCTCTTCGACTCTTTGAAAATGACGATGTCCGATGCTCTCAAGGAAGCGTTTGCCTCCCAAGCCATGGATGCCGCCACCACTGCGCTCGAGAACGCCAACGGTTCGAGCGACATGGCGTATTACGACGTGCCGATGGAGCAGCCGTTCTTCAAGATGCGCTCGATCGAGACGCACATGTCCATCTACAACGGCGCCACCGTGGTGATGGGCGGTTTGATCACCGAGGAACGCAAGTCGATGGAAGACAAGATCCCGTTCTTGGGCGACATTCCGTGGCTTGGCCGATTCTTCCGGAGCCGCAGCGAATATTCCAACAAACGCAATTTGCTTATTTTCGTCACGGCGCGGCTTGTCGATCCGCGCGGCCGTCAGGTGTCCATGGGCACGGGCGATGACATCGGCAACGTCACGGACGACATGCCGGTCGCGCCCGCTCCCGAACCCTGATTGGTTCGTGTTGGCGAAATTCAGGCGGGTTTTGCAGACCCGTGTTTGACTCATGCGCATCTGCCTTACAGGCGGGATAGCGTGCGGCAAATCGTTGTTTGCGCGCCATCTCAAGGATTTCGGCGTCGATTTCGTCGACGCCGACGACATTGTGCACGAGCTGATTCCCGCGGAAGAGCGGCGTCGGCTCGCGCCGGTCCTCTTTGCCGATCCCGTGGCGCGCAAGGCGCACGAGGCCAAAATCCATCCCGTCGTGCGCGCGCGCATCGCGGAGGCGCTGGCTGCCAGCCTGCGGCCGATCGTGGCGGTGGTGCCGCTTGTCTTCGAGGCGGGGATGGCGTCGGATTTCGATTACGTGATTTGCCTGCGGTCGTCGCCCGAGCGTCAACTTGCGCGATTGACGGAAAAGCGCGGACTTTCCGCCGAAGCGGCGCGGGCGCGTTTGGCGGCGCAGATGCCGATCGACGAAAAGGCGGCGCGTTCCGATTGCGTGGTCGAAAACGACGGCACGCCGGAGGCGTTGCGGGAAAAAGCGCGGATTTTGGCGGCGCGAATCGTCGCCATGGGATGAGGATGCGTTTTGGATTTTGCAAAGAATGTAGAGGTGAACAAAATGGCAGAAAGCAGGAAAAAAGAACCCAAGTCAATCACTCCCGAGGCAATTGCCGCCGCCCCCGCCGCCGTACCCGCCGCCTCGCCCGATCAACCGCCATCTGCGGCGGCGGTTTCCGAGACCCCGGCTGCAGCCGAGAATGCAGCCCCGGCCGCAGCCGCGTCCGCCGCGCCCGCGCTTTCCGCAGCCGCCGAAACGCCGCCGGCTGAATCCCGGCAAACCGATAACGGCGCCGCGCCGCAACCGGATCAGCAACCCGATCAAAACGGCGGGCAGTCGGCTGGCCGCTGGAAAAACCACGGGCGCGAACGCTGGAAAAACCGCAACCGCAACGGCGGAGGCAATGGGCAAAACGGCATGCCGCCCCAGCCGCAATCGGTTCCGCGCGACCCGAATCTGCCCGAATACAAGCTGGCCGACATCCACTCCTGGGACAACGCGACGATCGTCCAGAAGATGTGGCCGGACGCGAACGCCGAAGATTTGGGCGCGATGAAGCGCCACGAAATCATCTTCAACGCCATTCGCAGTTATCTCCAACGCGGCGGCGCAGTGATGGCGTCGGGCTGTCTCGAAGTCGTCAAGGACGGTTTTGGATATTTGCGCAGCGCCAAGACGAACTTCCTGGCGTGTCCCGAGGACGTGTTCGTGCCGCATCAGCAGATCCGCCGCCACGCGCTCCGTCCGGGCGACACGGTGGAAGGTCCGTTGCGCGATCCGCGCGACCGCGACCGCCTCTTCGGTTTGGGCGGCGTGGTGACGGTGAACGGCAAGACGCCGAGCGAGGCGGCCCGCATCGTCCACTTCGAAAATCTCACGCCCACGTTCCCGACGCGCCGCATCGTGCTGGAGACCATGCCGAACGAGTTTTCGACGCGCGTGGTGGACATCTTCACGCCGATCGGCTTCGGCCAGCGCGGTCTCATCGTGGCTCCGCCGCGCGTGGGCAAAACCGTGCTGCTCCAGAAAATGGCGAACGCCATCACGGCGAACCATCCCGACGCCATGCTGATCGTGCTGCTCATCGACGAGCGCCC
>JAKSOX010000042.1 GCA_024405335.1 Kiritimatiellia bacterium | reverse complement strand
CCGCCAACCCAACCGCCATCATTCCCGCAATTTTCACGTGCTTCTTCCTTTCCGTATTCGATCCCGAATCTAAAACAACGTCATCTGCCCCGGAATGTCGGAAAGTTTCTTCCGCGGCTTCTTGACGAGCTTCGGCGCGTTCACGTCGAGGTCGTTCGCCTCCAGGTTCTTGAGAATCTGGTCCGCGCGCGCCACCACGGCGGGCGGCAATCCCGCCATCGCGGCCACGTGGATGCCGAAACTCTTTTCGGCGACGCCGGGCGCCACGCGGCGGAGGAACACGAGCCGGCCGCCTTCCTGCTTCACGCGCACGGTCCAGTTCTTCACGCCTGGAAATTTGTCCGCCAGATCGGCGAGTTCGTGGTAGTGCGTGGCGAAAAGCGTCTTCGCCTTCACCTTCGGATTTTCGTGCAGGTATTCGGCCACGGCCCACGCGATGGAGATGCCGTCGAACGTGGACGTGCCGCGCCCGATTTCGTCCAGCACGATGAGCGACTTCGGCGTCGCGTTGTTCAGGATATTCGCGCACTCCTGCATTTCCACGAGGAACGTGGAGCGCCCGCGCGACAGGTCGTCGCCCGCGCCGATGCGCGTGAACACGCGGTCCAGCGCGCCGAGGCGCATGCGCGACGCGGGCACGAAACTGCCCGCCTGCGCCATCACCGCGAGCGTCGCCACCTGGCGGATGTACGTGGACTTGCCGGCCATGTTCGGCCCGGTGATGAGCAGCAGCTGGTCGGTCGTGCCGTTCAGCCGCGCGGCGTTCGGCACGAACGGCTCCGCGTCGGGCAGCTGCTCGATGATGGGATGGCGGCCGTCGTCGATTTCGAGGACGTCGGAATCGTCCACTTCGGGGCGCGCGTAGCCGGCCGCGAGCGCGCGGTCGGCGAACGACAAAATCGCGTCCAGATCGCCCGTGGCGGCGGCGGTGGTCTGGATCGCCGCCGTGCGGGCGGCGATTTGCGCCACCACGCCCTTGAACAGTTCCTGTTCGAGCGCGAAGCTCTTTTCCTGCGCGCCCACCACCTTCCGCTCGTACTCCTTGAGTTCCGGAGTGGTGAAGCGTTCGGCGTTGGCGAGCGTCTGGCGGCGTTCGTATTCGGGCGGCGCGGAAACGGCCGCGGCCTTGGAGATTTCGATGCAGAAGCCGAACACGCCGTTGCGCCGCACGCGCAGCGTTTTGATGCCGGTGCGCGCCGATTCCCGCGCCTGGTATTCGGCGATCCACTTGTGGCCTTCGCTCGCGATCGTGCGCAGTTCGTCCAGTTCCGCGTTGTAGCCGGGCGCGATCAGGTTGCCCTCGGTGAGCAGCACGTTCGGCTCCGCGGCGATTGCGCGGTCGACGAGCTCCACCACTTCCGCCTCGGGGCTCAGCCGCGCGAGCACCCCGTCCAGCACGGCGACGCCGCCGTTCGCGTCGGCGAGCGCGCCGCGGATTTCCGGCACGGGACGGAGACTTTCCGCGAGCGCCTTCACGTCGCGCGCGTTGGCGCGCCCGGAATCGACCCTGGCCACGAGCCGCTCCAGATCGCGCACCCCGCCCAGCAACCCCTGCAGGCGCGAGAGCGCGAGACGGTTCTCCACGAACGTCTCCACGGCGTCCAGCCGCGCGTTCACTTCGACCGGACGGCGCAGCGGCTGGCGGATCCAGGCGGCGAGCCGACGGGCGCCCATCGGCGTTTTCGTGGCGTCCAGCACGCCCGCGAGCGACGCGTCCCGCGAGACGCCGTCGCCCGGCAGCAGCGCGAGATGCCGGATCACGTCCGGACCCAGCGCGAGGAAATCGGACGATTCGCGCAGGCGGACGGAGCGCACGTGCTCCACGTTGTGGCGCAGCGTCACGTGCACGTAGTGGAGCAAACCGCCGGCCGCGCACACGAGCTCGCTCTTTCCCTCCAGCCCGAACCCGTCCAGGGCCGTGACGTTGAAATGGCGCAGCAGCTCTTCGCGGGCGGCGTCGAGCGAAAACGTCCAGGCGTTCGATTCGTCCGGCTTCAGGATTTCCGCGGGACGGTAGCGCGCGAGACCTTCGGCGAGCTTCTCCTCGTCCGCGAACGCCTCCACCCAGAATTCGCCCGTGGAAAGGTCCATCATCGCGAGACCGTTGCCGCTGGCGGCGGCGAGGTAGTTGTTGGCGTTTTCGTCCAGCAGACCGTCTTCGGTGATCGTGCCCGGAGTGACGATGCGCGTCACTTCGCGGCGCACGATCTGGCCCTTCTTGACGAGGCGCGGGTCTTCCATCTGGTCGCAGATCGCCGCCGTCTTTCCGGCGCGGATGAGCTTCGCGAGATATGCGTCGAGCGCGTGGTACGGCACGCCGCACAGGGGCTGGCCGGCGCGCTGCGTGAGCGTGGCGCCGAGAATTGGCGAAGCGACGATCGCGTCCTCGCCGAACATCTCGTAGAAGTCGCCGAGGCGGAACATCAGAATCGAACCGGGCGGCAGTTCGCGCTTGATCGCGCGGTATTGCCGTTGCATGGGTGTGAGCTCTTCAGACATTGCGGGGAATTATACCACAGTTTGCGCTCCACGCGCGACGTCGGATGGTATTAAATGGTCAAATGGGTTGAATTGGCGGCGCGGCTGGAATCCGCGCGAGAGAGAGGACGGCGGCGGGCGGCCCTAAGCGCACGACCCGTTTTCCGACGCCTCGTTCACGAGCGCGGCGATGCCCTTGTACGGAATGCCGCCGTGCGTGGTGAGCCCGATTTCGCACGTGCGCGAATTGCTGTAGCCGCGCGTCGCGCCGGACGCCTCGATCGCCGAGCGCAGTTTCCGCAGCGCCCAGGCGTTCAGTTCCGGCTCCGTGAAGCCCTTGTCGCCCGCGAACGCGCAGCACCCGACGCCCTCGGGCAGCACCACGTCGCGCGCACACGCGCGGGCCACTTTCACGAGCGCGTCCGCGAGCCCCATCTTGCGCGTCGAGCACGTGACGTGCAGCGCCACGCAGGCGTCCACGGGGCGGATCGCGAGCTTGTCCAGCACGAACGACGCGATGAATTCGGCCGGCTCGTACAGCGCGAGGCCCTTGATCTTCGTGCGCAGGCGCAGCAGACACGGGCTCTGGTCGCACACGATCGGCCACTTGCCGTCTTCGCTCGCCTTGCGCAACGCCGCCTCGAGTTCGGCCGTTTTCCGGTCCGCCACGTCGGGCATGCCCTTCGATTCCCACATGAGTCCGCAGCACAGTTCGGACAGGTTCTCGGGGTAGACCACTTCGTAGCCCGCCTTCGCCAGCACCTCCGCCACGTCGTCCACGAGCGTCTTGCCCGCGTCGCCGCGCGCCTTGCCCATGCGCTGGTTGATGCAGCTCGGATAGTACACCACGCGCCGCCGCGCGGACGGATCTTTCCGCGGCGCGGGAAGTCCTCCGGCGCGGGGTTCGGGCATGGCGGGCGTCCAGAGCGGCACGCCGAGAAAGCGGTGCAGTCCGCGGCAGACGGCCGCCATCAACCCGGTGCCGAGCACGCGGTGGCCGATCGCCGCCGCGTACAGGAACGACTTGACGCCCGCCGCGACGGACGCGAAATGCGCGGCGGCGAACGCGCCGAAACGCCGGTTCAGGACGGACTGTTCGCGCTCGCGGATCGCGTGCACGAATTCGCCCGCGTTGATCTTCACGGGGCAGCTCGTGGCGCACAGGCCGTCGCCCGCGCACAAGTCGCGGCCCAGCCGGCGGAAATCCTTTTCCAGCGCGGCCGCCCGGCGTTTCGCCGCCGCGTCGCCCTGCGCGGCCAGCGCGTTCAGGCGCGCGATTTCGCGCTGCGCCACGATGCGCTGGCGCGACGAAAGCGAAAACCCGCAGGCGACGCAGTTGACCTCGCAGAAACCGCATTCGATGCAGCGGTCCACGAGCGGATGCACCTTGGGCAGCGGCTTGAGATGCTCCACGAACGACGCGGGGTCTTCGTTGAACACCACGCCCGGCGCGAGGATCCCTTCCGGATCGAACAGCGCCTTCACGTCGCACATCAGGCGGTACGCCTTGTCGCCCCACTCCTTGCGGACGAACGGCGCCATGTTGCGGCCCGTGCCGTGCTCGGCCTTGAGCGATCCGCCGTATTTCTCCGTCACGAGGTCCACCACCGCGCGCATCATGTCCGCGTACTGCTTCACGGCGGCGGGCGTGTCGAAGCGCTGGTTCAGGATGAAATGCCAATTGCCGGCGAGCGCGTGGCCGTAGATGACGGCGTCGGGGTAGCGGTGCTCGGCGAAAAGCCGCTTCAGGTCGTCCGTGAAATCGGCGAGCCGTTCCACGGGCACGGCGACGTCCTCGATCAGACACGTCGTCCCCACCTCGCGCGTCGCGCCCACGGCGGGGAAGATGCCGCTGCGGATGGCCCACCATTTCGCCGCCCGCGCGGGATCCGTTTCGGCTTCGCCGCGGATTTTCACCAGCAGCGCGCCGGCGTCGTCGGGCTGGGCGGCGAGTTCGGGGAAATCCTTTTCCACCGCGCGCATCGCGGCGCGGTCGAAGAACTCCGCCGCCACGACGCGCGGATCGCGCGCGAGTTCCGCGACGGCTTCGCACGCGGCGCGCGCGGTGGGGTAGAGCCGCAGTTCGCTGCGCTCGAGCGCTTCGATCTCGCCCGTTTCGAACGTGGCCTCGGCGAGGAACGCGAGCGTGCCTTCGCTGCCGGGCACGAGCCGCGTGACGATCTCGAAAAGGTCCTCGAATTCCGCCAACGGCAGAATCGTGATGCCCGTGACGTTCTTGAGCCGGTATTTGCGCAGGATCAGCGCCTTGAGTTCCGGGTCGTTCCGGACGCGGTCGCGCAGTTCCGCGAGCCGGGCGAGAAATTGCGGATGGCTTTGCGCGAACGCCGCGCGCGACGCCGCGTCGCCCGTGTCCAGAATCGTGCCGTCCGCCAGCACGAGCCGCGCGGAGCGGATCATGCGCTCGGCGTTGGCGTGCGTGCCGCAGCACATGCCGGAGGCGTTGTTCGCCACGATGCCGCCCACCATCGCGCTCGCGATGGAGGCGGGATCCGGCGTGAACTTGCGGCCGTAGGGCTTGAGGATTTCGTTCACGCGGCCGCCGGTGAGGCCGGGCTGGACGCGGATGAGCCGCCCGCCGTCGAGCACTTCGAAGCGCTCCCACTTCTTCCCGCAGACCACGAGCAGCGAATCGGTGGAGGCCTGCCCCGAAAGCGACGTGCCGGCCGCGCGGAAGGTGACCTTTTTGCCTTCGCGCCGGGCGCGTTCGAGAATGCGCGCGACGCCCGCCTCGTCGGCGGGCGCCAGCACTTCTTCGGGGACGAGCCGGTAGAAACTCGCGTCCGTCCCCCAAACGAGTCGTTCAAGCGGCGTATTCACGGCTTGGACGGGAGCGGCGTTCAGATGCACTTTTCGCCGTTTTTGAAGACGGCCTTGACGTTGAAGTTCTTCGCGTCGAGCACCGCGAGGTCGGCCACGAAGCCCTTCTCCACCTTGCCCAGCCGGTCGCCGAGGCCGAGTTCGATCGCCTGGTTCCAGGAGGTGGTGCGGATGAGGTCCTTGAGCGGCAGTCCGGTGACGTCCTTGAGGTTCTTGAGGCCCTTGTTGAGCCACAGCGTGGAGCCCGCGAGGTTGCCGCCCTCGACGAGGCGCGCTTCGCCGCCCTTGAGCTGGACCTTGAGTCCGCCCATCTCGAACGCGTACCCGTCCTTGCAGTGCGAGCAGCGCAGGGAATCCGTGATCATCTGCACGTGCGCGAGGTTGCGGCGCAGGAACACGAGGCGGAGCATGTCGTCGCACAGGTGGATGCGGTCGCAGATCACCTCGGTGTTGAGGTCCTCGAGAAGGAAGCCCGCGCCGACGACGCCGATTTCGCGGTGGTGCAGCTTCGTCATCTGGTTGCAGAAGTGCGTGAGGTGGCGCAGGCCCTTCTTGTACGCGGGGAGGAACTCGGCGAACGTGGCGCCCGTGTGGCCGCAGGAAGGCACGATGCCGTGCTTGAAGCAGTCCGCCGCGAACTTCGCGCCGCCCTCCGTCTCGGGCGCGTAGGAGATCATCTTGACGGGCGAAATCCTGGAAATCGCGAGGACTTCCTTGATGTCGGGCTTGCGGACGAACGCGGGGTTCTGCGCGCCGCAGCACTTCACGTTGATGAACGGGCCTTCGAGGTGGATGCCTATCACCTTGGCGAACTTCTCGTTCTTGCGGTAGGCCGCGACGGCCTTCGCCGCGGCGACGAGATTGTCGTGCCCCACGGTGAGCGTGGTGGGCAGGAAGCTCGTGCAGCCCTCGGCCAGTTTCGCCTCGGCGATCTTGGTGATGGCCTCCTCCGTGGCGTCGCACACGTCATAGCCGCACGCGCCGTGGAGATGCACGTCGATGAATCCCGGCACCACGTAGGCGCCCTTCACGTCCACGATTTCCGCGCCCTTCGGCGGCTTCGCCCGGGAAACGGACTTGACGTTCGCGCCTTCGACGACGACGACGGCGTCCGCGAGATCCACGCCGGGGCTGATCACGTGGGCATTGACGAGTGCGATTTTCTTCATTGGCCTACTCCTTTGGTTGAAAGATGCGGGAATTATACCACGGACCGCGCCTCAACGGAAGAGGGCGCGCACCGCGTCGTCGATGCCGGCGACGTCCACCACGAGATTCTGCGTGACGGGCGCGGTTTCCAGCGCCGCGAACGCGGGCGGCGGATCGTCGAGCACGTCGCGGCCGAACGCGCGGGCGCACGTTTCCGGGAACTTGTAGGGCGTGGCCGTCGCGGCCACCACGCACGGCACGCCGTCCTTCGGAAGGCCGAGCCTGCGCGCCACCGCCGTCGCCACCGCCGTGTGCGGATCGAGCACGTAGCCGCAGCGTTCGCGCATGAGGCGCATTTCCGCTTCGGTCTCCTCCGGCGTCGCGACGCCCGAAACGAAATCGGCCTGGAAACGCGCCTTCGCGGCCGCGTCCAGTTCGTACCGGCCCGACGCCGCGAAGTCGTCCATCAGCTTCTTCGTGGCCGCGCACGCCGCCGCGGGGTCTTCGAGCCCGCCGTTGACGAGCCACAGGAGGCGCTCGACGTTGGAACTCTTGCGGATGTCCATCGAGGGCGAATTCGTGACCGTGAACGACGGCCCCGGATCGTAGACGCCCGTCCGGACGAAACGCGCGAGCACGTCGTTCACGTTGGACGCGCACGCGAACGTGCGGATCGGCGCGCCGAGGAGCTTCGCGTAGTACGCCGCGAGGATGTTGCCGAAGTTGCCGCTGGGCACCACCACGTCGAACGTTTTGCCGCCGAGCTTGGACGCCGCCAGCAGGTAGTACGCGATCTGCGGCACGAGCCGGCCGGTGTTGATCGAATTCGCGGACGAAAGCGTGACGCCCGCCGATTCCGCCTCCGCGCGGATCGCGGGGTCGGAGAAGATGCGCTTCACCGCCGCCTGGGCGTCGTCGAAATTGCCGCGGATCGCGATGCCGTGCACGTTCTTCGCCGCCGGGGTCGTCATCTGCAGGCGCTGGATGCGCGAAGTGCCCGTGTTCGGGAAGAACACCGCGACCTCGACGCCGGGCACGTCGGAAAAGCCCGCCATCGCGGCGGAACCGGTGTCGCCCGACGTCGCCGTGAGGATCAGCACGCGCCGGCCTTCCGCCGCCGCCGCCATCAGCACGGGCAGCACGGAAAGCGCCACGTCCTTGAACGCGCCCGTCGGACCGTGGAAAAGTTCGAGGATCTTGAAGCCGTCCGCGTCCACGAGCGGAATCGGATCTTCCGCCGGGAACTTGGCGAGCAGATTCGCCACGGCCGCGTCGCGCACGGCCGCGGGGACGTCGTCGAAAAACGCGCCGAGGGCCGCGCGTTCGCAATCCGCCAGCGCGGGCGCGGGAAGCGCGCTTTTCGCCGGCTGCGTGCGCGGCACGTAGAGACCTCCGTCCGGCGCAAGGCCGCGGAGGATGGTGTAGAGGGAAGTTTCCGAAGCGACGGAACGGGTGCTGGTGAACGTCATGGTTTTTGTCCTTTTCAGAAAATCTGGTGTTGCAGGAAAGGGTCGCGGGCGTAGGGGCGCGGCACGGACGTGCGCGTTTCGCCGCCGTCGGAAACGATTCTCACCACGATCTCGCCCGCGAATTTGTCGTACTTGCTCCAGGCGGCGACCAGCGCGGGCAGGCGCGCGAGCGTTTCGGCGGAGCCCTGCGTGGTGACGAGCGCCGTCGGGCCGGGCACGGAAACCGGCGAAAGCAGCAGCTCCCCTTCGCGGCGCAGCTTGCGGATCGCGTCGTTCTCGCGCGCGTCGCGGCCGAGCACGAGCCCCGTGCCGTCCGGGAAGCGGAAGCGGCGCGCGATCAGCAGCAGTTCCACGAGCCGCCGGTCCCCGAGACCTTCGTGCTCCATCAAATCGCGGAGGCGGCGGCCGAAGCCCTTCTCGGTCAGCTTGCAGCCGCCCGCGGGCGACGGGTAGTCCACGAGGCCGAACTTCTTCGCGAGCGCGAACTGCTCTTCGCGGCGGCGCCCCTGGAGCCCCAGCAGTTTGGAACGGTCGAGCTTGCCTTCCGTTTCTGGAATCGTGGGCGCCAGCAGCTGCGCCGAAAGCGGCCGCACCAGGCGCCCCGCGAGTCCGGAGCATTTCTCCACCACGCCGAGCGACTGCCGGTTCTGGCTCATCGGACGCTGGTTCACCACTTCGCCCGTGGCGACGAAATCGTACCCGAGCGCCGCCATCAGCTCGCCCGCGCGTTTGATCATCGTGGCGTGGCAGTCGATGCACGGGTTCATCGCGCCGCCGAAACCGTGCGGGGGATTTTCGACCAGCGCGATCTCGTCCGCCGTGAAATCGATTTCGTGGAGCTTGACCCCCAGCGCCGCGGCCGCCTTGCGCGCGGCGGCGGGGTCGAAGAACGGCGTCGTGAAGGTGACGCCCTCCACCTCGGCGCCGGCTTCGCGCAGCACGCACACCGCAAGCTGGGAATCCAGGCCGCCGCTGAGCAGACTGAGCCCTCTGCAGGCCGTTGGGCGATTTTCCGTTCCGCTCATTTGCCGACGATCTCCTTGATGCGCCGGCCGCCGTGGCCGTTGCCCGCCTCGTGCCCCGCCTTGGGATTGTGCCAGACGTGCTTCTTCACGCCCGCGGGAATCGCGTTGTAGGCCGCCCACACGCCTTCGGGCGGACAGGTGGAATCGAGGAGGCCCGTGCCGATGGAAACTTCCTTGTCCGGCGTGATGAGCGAACAGAAGTTCACCACGTCCACGTAGCGCGACGCCTCGGAAATTCTGCGGTCGCGCTCCGTGGCGGGCCGCCCGTCCGCGTCCGGCCGCCACAGCTGCGGCCAGCCGTTGCGGCGCCCGGCGAGGCGCCCGTTGTGGTCCGAAAGCGCCGGCACGCACGCGCAGATGAACGTCACGTCCGGATCGAGCGCGCCCACCGCCAGCGACTGCGCGCCGCCGAGCGATTCGCCGTTCACCACCAGCACCTTGCCGTTCCACTCCGGCAGCGACTTCGCGTACTGCAGCAGCCGCAGGTCGCGCAGGATCATCCACTTGAAGAAGCTTTCGTCGCGGCTTTCCGCGCCCCTGTGCTCGAACCCTTCCACCTGGCTCTTGTAGTAGCCCTTCTCCTGGTATTCCTTGAAGGTCATCACGTTCGGCAGGCCGAACTTGCTCGCGCTCACGCAAATCGCCACGTCGCCGTACCAGGTGCTGGGCCACGCCGCGATGCCGGCCGCGCCCTGGAACATCGCCACGATCGGCAGGGACTTCGGCTTCGCGTCCCGGGGCATCGACACGAAGCCCGTGGCGGGACGCGGGCCCACGCAGTCGACGAACACCTCCCATTCGCGCACTTTGCCGCCCTGCGAACGCTTGTCGTCCAGCTGCTGCTCCTTGCGCAGCACCTTCATCGGCACCGCGTCGAGCTTGGCGATTTCGGCGTCCCAGAAGCTCTTGAAGTCGGCGGGCGGCGGCAGCGCCGGCTTGATCGCGTCCTTGTCGCACAAGGCGCCCACTTTGGCGCGCGCGCCCGGGCCGACGTTGCCGAGCGCGTCGGGAAGCGTTTCGGTCATCGCGTCCACCGTGATCCAGCCGGGCGTCTTCGGCGCGGGGATCGCGATCTTGCAGCGGCCGTCGGCGCCGAGGCGCACCTGCTCGACGCGCACGCCCACGCGGCCCGGCTCCTGGATGCCCAGACGCACGAACGCGCCGTCCGCGGGTTTCGCGTTGTACGAACCCTCGAACGTGATTTCGACGTCCTCGCCCGTCGCGTAGAGACCGTCCGCGTGCGACGTTTCGCCCTTGAGCACGTGGAACTGCGGCATCTTTTCGGCCGGGGGACCGATGCGGATTTCCGTCCAGACGAAATCCGTCGCCATGATCGTCCAGTCCGCGCGGTTGAAGAACTCCACGGCGTTCCAGCCGTCGTGCAGCGCTCCGACGGGGATTTCCGCCTGCAGATAGCTGTAGGGGTTTTTCTTGTCCTGCGGCAGCTCCGCGGGCAGGGGCGTCTCGGCGGGGGAGACGATCCGGCATTTCACCGTGTTCACGTACACGTCCGCCGTGAGCGGCTTGCGGGTTCCCACCACCACCCACGCCTTGCGCCCCTTCACGGCCTCGCCGCAGTTGATCTTCACGGAGCCGTTGCAGCAGTTCGGCCAGATCGTGTCCGGGAAGCACGGTTCCCAGTACTTGCCCTCGCCGACGGGATCGTGGCGCGTCACCGGATGGCGGCGGTTGTGCGCGGCGCAGGCCCGGCGGTCCGCGGCGCGCGTGAAATTCCGGCGCAAATAGGGACGCTGCTTCTCCTGGTTCGGGAAGTGGTTGTAGAAATACGCCGCGTCCGCGCCCTGCTGGTAGAAATTGGAGGCGAATCCGGCGTCCGTTTCGTCCGTGTACCACAGCGATCCGCCGCCCGCGTTCGCGCCGGCGTCGATGCACGGGGCGAGGATCACCGGCTTCGGCGCGAGGACGCGCCAGATCGCGACGTCGTAGTCCTGCTCGGTGTTGGTGTTGTTGCACGACGGTATCAGCACGTCGATCAGCTTCTCCTTCGCCCACGTCGGCACGTCCATCCCCACGCCCGTCGCGTCGCGCACGCGGCCGGGCACGCGCACCGCCACGCGCATCGGGTGCCCCCACTTCTTCGCGGCCTCGTTGCAGATTCCGCGCACGGCGCGCATGAAGCGCGTCAGCGTGACGGCGTTCGCCTCGTCGAATCCGGGCTTGAACACGGGCACGCTGCGGAGCCAGTCGAGCTCGATGCCGTCGGATTCCCAGTCCATCATCAGCTCGCGAACCATCGCGAGATGGTAGTCGAACACCTCCTTCTGGCCGTAGTCGAGCGCGTTGTCGTGCCAGTCGCCGCGCCAGGTGTGGCGGTACCACGCGCGCACGAGGTCCTTGCGGTCGAGCCACATGTCGCCGTGCTGCGGACGGAAATCCGTCTGCAGCGGCGTCCAGTGCACGTCGTCCATGCGCAGCGAATGCCACATCTCGATCCCCTTGGACTTGCAGTAATCGTAGCGCACCTTCATCAGGTCGGGCGCCACCTCGTGGACGCGCTTGAAGTTGAGGTACATCCCCTTGTATTCGGCGCTGGTGGCGGCGTCGAGGCGCCGGCCGCGCAACGTCAGCGTGCCGTCCGCGTCGAGCGCGACGTCTTTCGTGAAGATCGTGCCCACCTTGGTGTCGTAGAAGGTGCGCTGGAAGTTCATGTTGTAGAACACGGCCTCCACGCCGGACTGGGCGTAGCAGTCGACGTCGTCCTTGACGGCCTGGACGACGCCCGCGCGGTCCACGTCCCTGAGCGGCTCGGAACACCAGAAATTCCAGGCGTCCGAGTTGATGAAAACCCCGGCGAAAAACGCGGCAAGCAACATGTTCGAAATCCTTTCTTCTCTACCGAAAAACAAGGTGATAGGATAACAAAACGCCCCCGTGCCAGTCAACTGCGCATCTGAGTTTGCGGCGAATTGCCGAGAAGACAAAAACCGAAAATCCGCGCATTTTCCCTTGACATGGAAAAGCAAAAACAATACAATACGCGCCCGTTTTTCCGGAAAAGGCCGTTTTGCCCGTTTCGGAAAGAACAGAAAGACAAGACCATGAAGAAGACCATCAAGCCGGCCGCCAAGGCCGCCAAATGCGCCGCGCCCAAGG
>JAKSOX010000041.1 GCA_024405335.1 Kiritimatiellia bacterium | reverse complement strand
GAGCAACTGCCTTCTAAGCAGTGGGTAGGAGGTTCGAGTCCTCTCAGGGGCGCCAAAACTGGACCCATAGCTCAGTCGGTCAGAGCAGGTGACTCATAATCACTTGGTCGCAGGTTCAAGTCCTGCTGGGTCCACCACCCTTTCCATCAGGTTCGCCACGTTCGCCGCCGCGTCCGGCTGCGACAGCGCCTTCATCTTGGCCGACATCTCCTCCAACGACGCCGGATCCGACGCGCGCTTCAGAATCCAGTTCGCCAACGCGCGCGCCGTCAATTCGTCCTGCAGACCTTCCGCGGCCGCCCCGGCCGCCACGAACGACGAGGCGTTCCGGTGCTGGTGGTCGCGCAACGCCGTCGGCAGCGGGATGAGGAACGCGGGCTTGCCAGTGAGCGCGAGCTCGAAACACGTGGACGCGCCCGCGCGGGCGATCACGAGATCGGCGGTGGCGAACGCCCTGCCCATCTCGCGCTCGAACGCGTTCACGCGCGAAGGCAGGGCGGACGCCGCATAGCGTCCCATCACCCAACCCTCGTCGGCCGCGCCCGTCTGGTGGATCACGTACAGCTTGCGCCCGAGCTTTTTGAATCCCGCCTGCACGTACGACAGCGCTTCGACGGCGAGTTCGTTCACGCGGTGCGCCCCCTGGCTGCCGCCCGTCACGAACACGCAGAACGCGTCGGGCGGCACTTCCGCGAACCGCTCGCAGCCGACGATTTCCCTGCGCACGGGCAAGCCCGTGAGCTCGCACTTCAGTCCGCGCAGGCGTTCCGCCGTTTCGGCGAAGCTGATGGCGACCGCCGTGGCGAAATGCGCCAGGAAATCGACGGCGCGGCCCGGCACCGTGTTCGCCTCGTGCAGCACCACGGGCACGCGGCGCAAAACGGCCGCCGCCACGGGCGGCAGGCTGGCGTAGGAACCCATCGCCAGCACCGCGTCGGGCGGATCGCGCCGCATCTCGCGCCAGGAACGCCACAACGCCCGCAGATTCGCCAGCGCGAAGCGCGGCGCGAGCGGCTTGGCGCCCGTCGCGAACACGGGGCCCGCCCATTCCTTCATCACGGATCCCTCGATGGCGCGCCCCGAAGTCCACACCGTCACTTCGTGCCCGCGCGCGGCGAGTTCCGCCGCCACCGCGAGTCCGGGGAACGAATGCCCGCCCGTGCCGCCGCACGCCACCACGAATTTCTTCTTGTCCATGGCTCAGTTCTTCTTCGCGGCTGGAATGACGGGCAGAACCAAACAGGATCCGTTCGGACCGCCGCGCAGCAGCGTCTGCGTGGCCGCGTTCGGGCTCTTCGCGTAATGCGGCGAATTGGCGCCGGCGATTTCCACGCGCACGCGGTGTCCCTTCAGGAACACGTAGGCGGTGACGTCCACCTGGAACTGCAGCCGGATCGGCTGGCCGGCCGCGTATTTCGCGCGGCAGATGCCGTCCACCACGTTGTAGGCCTTGCCGTCGGGATGGACGTCCACGAGCTTCACGGCCACGTCCGACTCGGCGGCGGTGGAGGCGACGAACAGATCGGCGCGCACCGGCCCCGTCACTTCGAGATCCTCTTCCAGCACGTCGCCGGTGTAGGTCATCACGTCGGCGCGCTTTTCGATTTCCGTCTGGTCGTACTGCCCGCCCGCGTGGATGATGCGGCCTCCGCGGGACGGCGTGGGATTCGCGGGGTCGTACGCGAAGGAGTCGGCGCCGCGCGCCGGCGCGCCCCACGTCAGTTTCTTGTCCGCGTCGAAATGGAGCTTCGTCCACTGCGTGCGCGCCAGCGGCCACTCCTTCTCGTAACGCCATTCGTTGCGGCCCATCACGAACATGAAGATGTGGCCCGGCGCTTTCGCCGTTTCGGAATCGCGCCCCGCGAGCGCGCTGCGGAGGAATTCGATCTCCATGTCCTCCGTGACGAACCCGCCTTTGTCCTTGTAGTTGATTTCGGGATTGTCGAAGGTGTCCACGCCGTGGCTCCACGGCCCGATGCGCAGGAAGCTGCCTTTGGGCATCACGCGCAGCGACTCGAACGTCTGCACGCCGAGCATGTCGAACCAGCCGGCCTGGTAGAACGCGCGCCCGCGGGATTTCTTGAGGTCTCCCAGCGTGCTGCGGACGGCCCACCATGCGTCGCGCGTTGGATGGCGCTCGAGCTCCGCCCAGGACTCCGCGCCCGCGAGTCCGGAATGCCACGCCTTGAAGAACTGCGGAATCAGCACGCCGTTCGCGTAGTTGATCGAATAAGGATCGAAGGTCACCACGCTCGGCGCGCAGGCGACGAGCGCCGGATGGCCGGAACGCATGCACGCGAGCTGCGTGGCGCCGGGGTAGGATCCGCCCACCATCACGACGCGGCCGTTGCTCCACGGACGCGTCGAAATCCATTCGAGCAGGTCGTACGCGTCCTTCGGCAACAGCGGATCCCACGGCTCGAACTTGCCTTCCGCGTTGCACAGGCCGCGGCAGTCCGCGCTCACCGTGGCGACGCCCCACTCTTCGGCGCGCTCGGCCCACCAGGGCTTGTCCGCGCGCGTCGCCTGGTACGGCGAAAACTGCAGCAGGCAGCCGATCTTCTCCGCGGGACGGTTCGTGGGCAGGTACACGTCGGCCGCGAGGTTCACGCCGTCGCGCATCGGCACGCGCACGTTGTTCTGGAACGCGCCCGGACGCTTGGCGTCCTCTTCTTCGAGAAACGCCTCGCACACCGCCGCCAGGTCGCGCCCGAGCTGGCGCGCCATCGCCGGCACCATGATCGCCCCGTTGGCGTTGGCGAACGGGATTTCCCAGCAGCGGCCCACGAGCGGCTTGAAGGTCTTCAGCGCCCACATGGTGCAAGGCATCCCCTGCTGGTAGTTGCCGTCCGTGTTCCAGCCCACGCCGAAGGCGAGGTCGTTGTCGACGCTGTAGCGGTAGCCGCCCGTCTGCAGCTTCTGGAGCAGTTCGGAAAAACGCTTCTCGCGCGCTTCGCCGCCCGGCGCGTAGTGTTTCGGGTTCTTCATCGGGCAGTAGAGCCATTCGTTGTGGTCGCCGAAAAGCCACGGACAGTGCATGTCCATCGCCACGTCCACGCGATTGTCCGCATGCTTCTTCACCCAGTCGGCGAGCGCCTTCGTTTCGGGATGGACGAACGCGCCGTAGTCGCGGTTGTGGTCGTGGGGGCGGCGGTTCTTGCCCTGGTCGCCGTCCATGGCGCCGTCGTAGTCGACGAACGGCACCACCATGGCCTCCACGTTGCGGCGCAGCCACTCGCCGTGCTCGTCGTTGTCGAAGAACGCCGCGCAGAATCCTTCCAGCGCGAAGGTGGCCATCGTCTCCGAGCAGTGGTGGCGGGACGTCATGAGCACGCGGAAGCGCGGCTCCTTGCCGATGCAGCCGAAACGCGCGCACGGCACGTCGCGCCCCTTCCTGGACTTACACAGCACGCCCGTGGTGAACGTCTTGCCCCGCGCGTCCGCGTTCTGCGCGAGGAACGCATCCCAGTCCTTCTGCAGGTAGGGATGGCATTCGTAGAACCACACCTCGTCCGCGTCCTTGCCGAACGCATAGACGAACGAATTGCGCGTGGCGTCCTTCTGCGCCGCGAACCGGTAGGTCTTGCCCCGGTCGACGGACACCACGGGACCGCGCACGCCCACGGCGACGGACTTCGTGAACTTGAACGTGAGCGTGCGGCCGGCCGCGCCCTTGACGCGCATCGCCCAATAGAACCAAGGCCCTTGCGTGTCGCGCAGGTCCTGGTGCACGTACACCACGTCGCCCTCCGTCTTCTCGAACACGATGTTGCCGGCGGGGATTTTGTCGTCCACCGTGATTTCCGCAAACGCGCCGAACGCCGCCCAGCAGGCCAGCGCCCCGATCATTCCCTTCACTCGCATGTCCATTCCTTTCCTTTCAATTTCGAAATCCAAGTTCCGGGCTTTCGCCTTTTCAATCTTCCGCGCCCCGCCCTTCCGCGTCGTACGTCTCCATCAGCTGCGCCAACAGCGCGATGGCGGCGGTGTCGGTCTTCAGAATCCGCCGCCCGAGCGAACGCCGACGGAAGCCCTTCGACTCCAAAAGCGCGAGTTCGCCGTCCGTCCAGCCGCCTTCGGGCCCGATCGCCACCACGAGCCCGCGCGCCGTCCGCCGCGTGCCGTCCGCCGCGCGCCGTCCGCCGGACGGATGCCCAACCACCTTGTCGCAACCCGCGAACTCGTCGACCAGGCGCGATTCCGCGTATCGGCGGAAATTCCGTTCGCACCGGATCTCCGGCACGAACGACGTGCCGGCCTGCATGAGGCCGTCCACCAACAGCGGACGGTGGATTTCGGGCTTGAGCAGCTGCGCGCCCCAAAAGGCCTTCTCCACCTTCTCCGCGCCCACGAGCACGATTTTGCCCACGCCCATGCCCGCGAGCTGCGGCAGCAGCCGCTTCAGCGCGCGCGGCCGCGGCGGCGCCAGCACGAGATCCACCCACGGGCGCGGACTTTCCGCGTCGTGCGCGCAGCGGACGGAAACTTCCCAGGGGTTTTCCGCGTCCCCCCGCGCGCGAACCGCCATGATCTCGGACGTGCCGATCTTGCCGCCCAGCACGCCCGTCTTCAGCACCTGCCCCGCCGAACCGTGCAGCACCTCCACCACGTGGGCCGCGCGGACGCCGTCGAACGTGACGGCGCCGTCGTGGATTTCCTCCGGCTCGAAAAGAATGCGGTTCATGTCGTGGATTATACCACAAAATCATCACCGGGCGCGAACGTGGATTCTTCGCCCCCACGACGGCGGGCGAAGTCCAAGCCGGCAATCAGATGCGCTCTTCGACGCCGCGAAAATGCACGTTGAGTTCGTGGAGCGGCGCGAGCAGTTTCCCGAGCGGCATGCCCGCCGTCATCTTCGCGAAGGCGTTCACGTCTTTGGGAAAGCACTTGCCGCCGTAGCCGCGCTTGCCGTCAGGGCCGGGCACGTAGGTGTGCGTGTCGTTGATGTAGCCGGAAAGCAGGCAGCCGTTGTGGACGTTGGCCCAATTGGCGCCCATCTTTTCGCAATACTCGCGCACTGCGTTGAAGTACGTCACTTTGTAGGCCCCGAAGACGTTGTGCGCGTACTTCGTGATTTCGGCTTCAAGCGGACTCATCACGGCAAAGCGCTTGCCGACGAAAATCCTGGACAGCAGCTCCACGGCGCCAGTGAACACCAGCGTCTGTTTTCTGAAATCTTCGATGTGCGTGCGCTCGCTGAGGAACTCCGGCATGTAGCACACCTGATGGCCCGTCTCGCGCGAAAGCATTTCGCTCGTGCCCGGCAAAACCGTGGTGCGCACGAACACGGGCACTTTCGGCAACGCGGAAATCAACTGCTTCATCAGCGTCAGGTCCTGCGTGCCGTCGTCCTCCGTGGGCACGTGGATTTGCAGAAACGCGACGTCGATGCCGTCCATCGGATCGTTGAACCCCTTGGGCGGGTCGCTCACGCGAATTTCCACGGCGGGATTGTTTTCCTCGAGCCACGCCTTCAGCGCGCCGCCCACGAACCCGCACCCGACGATGCCCACTTTTATTTTGTCCATTGCCATTCCCCCTGCTAACAAGAAACCCCGATTTCACTCGGGGTTCCGCCATCGACATGGTGCGACTGACTGGGATCGAACCAGCAACCTTCGGCTTCGGAGGCCAACGCTCTATCCAATTGAGCTACAGTCGCATGGACGCGACACTCGGTCGGCTCAATTGAAATAGCCGTTGACAATCGGAAGAAACGGAACCTGATTGTCCATGATCACGTTGATGAGACCGATCTGGAAGCCGTGATCGCACTTGAACGCCATGTTCACAAGACCGATCTGGCATCCCCACAGGAGATCGGTCTGGTTGTAGATGCAGGCGACGGACAGGCCGTGCACGCGGCGCGTGAGGTTGGCTACGATCGCCGCCTGCACGCCATACATGTCTCCGTTGTTCACGTTCGCGAGACCCGCGACTTCAAAACCGACAAACTCTTTCTCCGTGAAATTGCCGAGCAGGTCGGCGGACACGCCGTAGAACGCGTTGTTCTTCGAGAACGCGTCGACGCCCAAGCCGTAGAACTCGAGGGAGTTCAAGTTGAACAGCGCGAGGTCGAGGCCGTACGCGTCTTTGGCCGAATAGTTGAACCCGATCGCCGTGGCGAGACCGCCGAAGTCCTTGCGGGCCGTGTTGGCGCCCAAGGCAAACTGCCAACCGTACATGCGCGGCGCGTCGGAATAGCCGAGATTGAGGTCGAGCCCGAACACGTCCCACTTGTTGAGACCCCACGGCAACTGCACGGGCGTGGCGACGCCGAGGGCGACGCACGTCCACCCGTAGGACTTGGGACCGTAGTCGATTTCGGATTCGGTTTCCGCCTCGTCGGCGAAAGCGCCGACAACGGCCATGGCCGCGCAGACAGCCAGAATTTTTTTGATGCTCATGTGTTTTTCCTTTTGATGAAATGGTATGTGCAAATTCGCGGGTATAATACACTTTCCCGCATGCGAAGTCAAGGTCGGGAGAAACGAAATTCCGTCGTCGAGGCGAATTTTTCTCCGGGCCGCAGAATCGCGTTCGGAAAGGCCGGATTGTTCGGCGCGTCCGGGATTTTGCCCGTCTCGAGCGCGATGCCGCAACGGCAGGAAAGCTTGTCCGCGCCTTTGGCGGGATAGCCGTCCGGAATCCAGTTGCCCGTGTAGATCTGCATGGCCGGTTCGGTGGTCCACACCTCGAGCTTCTTGCCGGCGCCCTTCAGTTCTGCCGCCTTGCGGAAGCCCTCGCCGTCAATCACCCAACAATGGTCGTAGCCCTTGCCGAACTTGAGCACCTCGTCGTCCGCGTCGATGCGCTCGCCCACGAGATGCGGCGTCGTGAAGTCGAACGGCGTGCCGGCGACGGGCGCGATTTTCCGCGGAATCTGCCCCGCGTCGCACGGAGCGTAGTTCGCCGCGCACACGGCGAGCTCGTGGTCCTCCACGGAGCCGCCCGCCTCGCCCTTGAAGTTGAAGTAGACGTGCTGCGTCATCGCGAACGGCGTGGCCGCGCTCGATTCCGCCGCGTAGTCGACGCGCCACGTGTTTTCCGCCGTGAGCGTGTACGTCACCTTCACGCGCACTTCGCCCGGGAACCCGCCCTCGCCGTCCGGCGACGTGAGCGAAAGGACGATTCCGACGTCCGTCCCCTTCTCGAACGGCTCTGCCTTCCAGACGCGGTCGTGCCAACCGCCGTCGGAACCGTGCAGCGCGCAGCCGATGCCGGCCGGGAAGTTGTTGCACGCGAGCACGTAGTCCTTGCCGTCCAGCGAAAACTTGCCGTTCGCGATGCGGTTCGCGTAGCGGCCGATGAGGCACCCGTAGTAGGGGTCGCCGTCCTCCCAGCCCGCGGGCGAATCGAAGCCGATCACCACGTCGCGTCCGTCGGGATACGTGATGCGGTTGACGCGGCCGCCCCAGTCGAGGACCTCCATGACAAGACCGCCCGCACCCGCAAGGATGTAGGCGGTCACGTCGCGTCCGTTTTTCGTGGTGCCGAAAAGCTTCTGCGCGATCATGTCGGCTCCTTTACTCGGCGCGCTTGGAAACGCGGGAACCGATCAGCGCGTAGAACAGCACGTACGCCAGCAGCGCGATCGACAGCCAGTAGCTCGACAGGATGCCGATCTTGTCCGCGAGGTAGCCCTGCACGGGAATGAGCACGCCGCCGAACACCATCGCCATGAAGATGCCCGAACCCATCGGCACGTACTTGCCGAGCCCCTCGGCCGCCATGTTGAAGATGCCGCCCCACATGACGGACGTGCAAAGGCCCACGGCCACCATGAACGCCATCGACAGCGGGAACTGGTAGCCGAACAGCGTGATCATCTTCACGGGCGCGAACATCGTCGCGAGCAGCAGACAGATGCCGGCGGTCGCCAGAAACGACACCTGCGCGCGGCTCGAGAACTTGCCGCCCACGACGCCGCCCAGAATGCGGCCGATCATCATGCAGAACCAATACGCGCCGCACACCGCGCCGGCGATCGCTCCGCCCACGTAGCCCGGGCCCTTCGACACGATGTCGCCCGCCTCGTTCTTGACGCATTCCGTCATGTAGAGGTTGCCCATGGAAGGAACGCCAACTTCGATGACGATGTAGAAGAAGATCGCCAGCGCGCCGAGCGTGAAGTGGCGGAACTTGAGCGTGGCGGCGACGTCCTTGAGGACGCTCGTCTGGCCAGAAAGGCGCGCCGCCTTCTCCTCCGCCGTTTCCATGTGCGGCTCGGGGATCTTCGACAACGCCACCACCACGAACGCCGCGGCGAAGATGCCCATCGCGATCATCAGCGCGGGAGCCGCGTTGGAGAACGCAGTGTCCTTGGTGATTTCGCCGATGAGCATGCCGAGGATGATCGGGGAAAGCGTGGCGCCCACGGAGTTCAGCGAGCAGCCGAACTGCACGAGCTGGTTGCCGCGGTTGCCGCCGCCGCCGAGCGTGTTCAGCAGCGGATTCGTCACGAGGTTGAGCATGCACATCGAGAAGCCCGCGATGAACGCGCCGGCCACGTACACGGGGAAGGAGCCGATGTAGCCGGACGCGAGCTGCACGCCCACGCCGGCGAAACCGACCGCCACGGCCGTGAGCGCCGTGAACTTGTAGCCCTTGCGCTTCAGGATGAGGCCGCCCGGAATGCCCATGAACAGATAGGCGATGAAGTTCGCCGCGTTGCCGAGCTGCGAAAGCGCGTTCGACGCGTTGAACTGGCTCTTGGCGATGACGCCCATGGAGCTGGCGAAGTTGGTCACGAACGCGATCGCGAAAAAGAGCGCGAACATGATGCCGATGGCGAGCACGTTCCCGCCCTGCTTGTTTTCCTGAGACATTGTTTTTTCCTTTCTTGGAATTCGGATTTGGAACGGTTGATTACACGAGATGGGCGCCTTCGCTCGGCGGAATCACCGCGCACGTCGGCTCGTCGCCGTACGCCGCCTTGTATTCGGCCGAGATCGCCGCCGCGATCTTGTCCGCCGCCGCTGGATCCACCAGCAGGCAGCAGCTGCCGCCGAATCCGCCGCCGGAAAGACGCGCGCCGTAGACCTCGGGGATCTTCTTCGCCGCGTCCACGATCGTGTCGAGTTCCGCGCAGGAGTTCTCGAACCAGTTGCGGCTCGACTCGTGCGAGTCGAACATCAGCGCGCCGAAGCCCGCCACGTCGCCCTTGTCGAGGAGCTGCGCGCCCAGCAGCACGCGTTCGTCCTCGCCGATCGGGTGGAGCGCGCGCTTCGCCTGCGTCTCGTCGAGTCCTTCCTTGTAGAGCACCCACTCGGCCGTGGTGACGTCGCGCAGATGCGTGACGGGATGGCGGAGCTTGCCCTTGAAGAACGCGGCCGCGTCTTCGCACGCCTTGCGGCGGCTCGCGTACGCGCCGTCCACCAGCGCGTGCTTGGCGTTGGACTTCACCATCATGAACGCCACCTTGTCGCCGAGCGGAACGGTTTCGAACGTGCAGGAGCGGAAATCGCTCTTCACCAGCCCGCCCTTCACGCCGAAAAGCGAACTCGCCTGGTCCAGCAGACCGCACGGGCAGCCGGCGAACGTGTGTTCCGCCTTCTGGCCGATCTTCGCAAGCGTCACCTTGTCCTTCTCGACGCCGTAGAGCTTGGAGAGCGCCAGCGCCGTGCACATCTCGAGCGCGGCGGAAGAGGAAAGTCCCGCGCCGAGCGGAATGTTGCCGAGGAACATGCCCTTCCAGCCGTGCCCGGCCTTCGCGGGCTCGCCGTCGAAGAGCCAGTGGAACGTGCCGTTCACGTAGTTCTGCCACGTGTCTTCGTCGCGCTTGGCGCAATCGGCGAGTTTGTAGGTCACTTCCTTCATGAGGTCGCCCGCCGTGAGGCGCACCACGTCGTCCGCGCTCGGCGCGGCCGCGAAGAACGTGCCTTTGTCGATCGCCGCGGAGAACACGAACCCTTCGTTGTAGTCCGTGTGGTTTCCGAGCACCTCGATGCGGCCCGGCGCGTACGCCACGACCGTCGGTTTTTCGCCGTACTGCTTTTCGAACTTGGCGACCAGTTCGTCATGGATTTCCTGATTCAGCATCTTTTTCCCCTTTGTCTGGATGAAACCGTCCGTCGTCCCGTGTCCGACGTCATTTCAGAAGCGCGGCGACCGCGGCGCCCACCATCGGGGCGTCGTCCGGGCACACCGTGAGCGCGAACGCGAGGTTGCGCTTGCCCATCATGCGGTCGAGTTCGTTCTGCACCACCTGCGGGAACGACACGACGCGCGTCTTGTAGTAGGTGGAGCCGTCGATGCACACGCACACCGGCGCCGTCTTGTCGGTGCCGCCGCCCGTCTTCACGATGAAGGCGCCGAGGTGGATCGCCGTCAGGATCGCGGCGCGCTCGAAAATCGGCGTCGCCAGACGCCGCGCCGTCGCGCGGTCGGCCTCGTCCGCGAACACGGCGTCCAGCGGATTGGGCTTGCCGTTGTCGAACTTCGCGCAGAAGTTGTCCAAATGCATCGACTCGAGCGACGCCAGGGACTGCACGCGCTGCGCGGCCTCCTTCGTGAAGAAGCCCGCCTTCGCCGCGGCCTTGAACACTTCGAGTCCGAGCGGCCCCAGGTACGCGCCCGCGATCATCTTCTCGAAAACCTGCTTGCCGGCGTTGTTCGTTTTCGCGTCCATCGCCTTGTCGAACGCGCTCTGCTCGATCTTGTCGAACGCGCCGGACTCGGAGTTGATCACCATCGCGCCGGCGGGATCGACCTTGCCCGCGAGCTTCGCAATGCCGTCGTTCTTCTGCACGTAGGCGACGTTCGTGCCCGTGCCGAGAATGAAGCCGATGTACGCGCTGAAGCGCTCGCCCGGCTTTTCGCACGCCTTGCCGGCCAGCAGCGTCGTCACCGTGTCGTTCAGCACGAAGAGCTTGGAAGGCGTGAAGTCGAGCCGCTTCTTGAGCTCGGAGCCGACCCACTGCCCGACGATCTCGGGCGCCTGGATCTCCTTCGTCCAGTGCAGGAGCTTCGCGTCGCCGTCCGGCGACGTCTCGCACGCGTACGAAAAGCAGAAGCCGATCGCCGGATCCTGCGCGAACGGCTTCGTGCGCTTCAGGTGGTCCGCGAATGTGTTGTAGAACTCGTCCGGCGTGACGCGGCCCGCGGTGCCGGGCATGGCGCCTTTTTCCTTGTGCTCGATCACCGCCGCGGTGCCGCCCGCGGGAAACGCCACCGTCGCGCCGCGGAGGTTCGTGCCGCCGGCGTCCAGCACGGACACGGGCGTGTCGCGCTTGATCGCGCCGTCGGGCGAAACGTAGCTCGGAATCATGCGCAGGGAAGACGCCTCCCCGGCAAGCCCGGCCTCCATTTCCTTGAGAAAAGTCGCAACAAGCGCGTCGCGGTCAAGCGCGCCGGACACGAAGCCGTTGGCTTCGAGGAATTCTTCAGGTGTCTGCATGGTCCTCAACTATCCTTTCTTGCGGTATTCCGCTGTTCATGTCTGGAATCATAGCAAAACGCACCCGGCTTTGGCAAGCGGTTTTTGCCGGGCTACAACAGGCCGCGCGCGGCAAGATCCTCCTCTTCGAGTCCGAGGTAGTGCCCGAATTCATGCACGTAGGTGACGCGTGCTTCTTCGTCGAAGGCCGCGAAGTCCTCTTCGCAAAAACGCCACAACTCCGCGAGGAAAAGCGTAATGCGCGGCATCTCGAAGCAATCGGGATCTTCGGGGTCCGCAAGCGACGGCCCGCTGAAAAGCCCCATCGAATCCGGCATCACGCCGTCTTCGAGCCAATGTGCGGCGACGTTCCATTCGCAATACACGGGCACGCGCTCGGCCAACGTGCGCAAATCCGACGGCAACGCCGCCTTTGTCGCGCGCACGACGCGGTCCACACGCGACTCGAGTTCTTTCCGCAAGCGCGTCATGGCGCGGAAGTCTGCGCCGCCGGAACGGCTGGTCCGTACAGGCGCGTGATGCGCTCCACGCAACGGTGCGCCGAACGTTCGCCCAGTTCGCGGCGGTAAAAGCGCAACGCGCGTTCGCGCGGGAACGCCGCCGCCGCGGCGTTCGTCCCCGACAGCGCGTCCGCCATCATGTTCTGGTAGGCGATCTTCAGTTCCGCCGCCTCCAGCGCGAG
>JAKSOX010000040.1 GCA_024405335.1 Kiritimatiellia bacterium | reverse complement strand
CGAAAGTTGTGCGCGGCTAACAAACGGGCGTTTTTCCGGACGGAAAACCGCCGCCGGAAAGACGGGAAAAGGGCCCGCGGCGAACGCCGTTGACCCCTTCTCCGGACCGGCCGCCGCCGGAACTACCGCCGCTCCACCGGCAGGCCTTCCGCCGCCGTCTGGAGGGCGTCGCCCCGCGTGATCGCCTGCGCAAGCCCGTTGAACGTGGTCACGTGCGCGCTCTTGAACGGCGTCCAGTCCGTGGGATCGCCGTTGCACACGCCGGCGAGATCCCCCTTGAACGACAGTTTGACGGCCGCCGTGGGGCAAAACACCCCGTTCTCGTCCACCACGGTGAACTTCCAGTAGCAAAGTCTGCCGCCCCTGTAATCGAGCTCCTGGACGACCTTCGCGGGCGCGCCCGCGGTCTTCACTTCGTCCATCGCCCACGCCTTGCCGTTCTTTTTCACCACGGCCTTGATCGCGCCCGGCTCGTACGCCACTGCGTCCCACGTGAAGCGGTACTGCAGCGAACCGCGTTTGCGCACGCCCTGCGACTTGCCGTTCACGAAAAGTTCCGCCTCGTCGCCGGACGAATAGAGGTGCACTGGAATCGTCATGCCGGGCTTCCAGTTCCAATGCGGCAGCAAATGCGCCGTGGGCACGTCGCGCAGCCAGTTGGAACGGAACAGCCAGAAGCGGTCCTTCGGGAAGCCGCACAGGTCGCACGCGCCGAAATACGCGCTGCGCGCCTTCTCGCCCGCGTCGCCGTACGGAGTGGGCTCGCCAAGGTAGTCGACGCCCGTCCAGGTGAACATTCCGCAGCAGCTCGGATTCAGCTCCTGGTACTTGAACTGCGTGTCCGGCGGGTGGTTGAGGTCCGCCTGGTAGCAGGCGACGTCGTAGCCCGTGACCTGCCCCTCGCGGAAAATGCGGTCGTACGTCTCGGGACGAACGCCCCACGTGCCGTCCGGCCCCGCCGCCTTGCCGTAGAAAAACGGCTGGGGGTCGTCCTTCCGGCAGTTGTTGGGCCGCTCCGGCCACGGGAAGAAGTAGACGCCGCGGGACGAAAGCACGGATTCCGTCTCGGTGCCGATGATGCACTTGTCGGGATTGGCCTTGATGAACTGCTCGTAGTACCAGGGAATGTAGTTGCCGCCGAACACCTTCACCGTGTTCTGCATTCCGTTCGTGAGCGCCACGGGACACCAGCACGCGACGGTAGTCGGGCGGTCGTCGTGGCGGCCCACGATCTCCGTGAGGTTCGTGCCGATGCGGTAGCCGCGCGCGGGATCGGCGGTGTGCTCCTGCACTTCGTTCCCGATCGACCAGAGCATCACGCACGGGTGGTTGCGGTCGCGCTTCACGAAGTCGGCGAGATCGCGCTCGTGCCACGCGGGGAATTCGACGTGGTAATCGTTGTCCGTCTTCCGCAGCTCCCACATGTCGAACGCTTCGTCCATCACCATGAACCCCATCTCGTCGCACAGGTCGAGGAACTTCGGATCGGGCGGATTGTGCGTGGTGCGGATGGCGTCCGCGCCCATTTCCTTCATGATCTTCAGCTGCCGCCGCGCCGCGTCCACGTGGAACGCGCCGCCGAGCGGACCGAAGTCGTGGTGCAGACACGCGCCCTTCATCTGGCGGCGTTTTCCGTTCAGGAAGAAGCCCTCGCCGGGACGGAACTCCACCGTGCGGATGCCGAAGCGCGTGCGCGTCCGATCGTAGTTGACGTTGCGCAAAAGCACCTCCACTTCGAGGTCGTAGAGATTCGGCGTTTCGGGGCTCCACGGCTCCGGATCGTCCACTACGAGCGTCATGGTCACGGTCTGCGGCGGCAATTCGGCGCCGCGGCCGTCCGGCATGACGTAGTTCCGCGACTGCATCTCCACGGCCTTGCCGTCCTTGAACACGTGGCAGTCCATCATCAGCGTGCGCGGACCCCACGCGCCCTCCACCGTGACGTCCACCAGCACCTCCGCGCGCCCGTCCGGCAACCGCTTCGTGCGCACGCGAACGCCATTGTACGCCACGTGGAACTTGGGCACCGTCACCAGCCGCACGTCGCGGTACAGCCCCGCGCCGGAATAGTAGCGGGACGATCTGGGCGGCGTGTCGAGCACGATTTCAAGGTCGTTCGTTTCCCCCGCGCCCCGCAGGAACTCCGTCAACTCCACCGAATACGACGCGTAACCGTAGGGACGGTCCCCGGAAACCTGCTTTCCGTTCAACCGCACGGACGAATGGCACATCGCGCCGTCGATTTCGAGATAGGTGCGGCCTTTCAGGTCGTCCGCCGAAAGCGCGAAACTCTTGCGGTAGACGCCGTGGCCGGGATACGGCAGCCGCCCGGCGTTGCCGGCGACGTTGGTGGTGAAGGGATAGTCCACCGCCCAGTCGTGCGGAAGGTCCACCGCGCGCGGCGCTTCGCCGTCTTTCGCGAACGTCCAGCCCGCGTTGAAATTCCGCGCGTTCCGCTCCGGCGCGTCGAACGGGTTCGCCGCCGCGCACGCGAAAACGCATGCGCACGCGCACGCGGAAAGCAATCCTTTCGACCAACCATTCGCCATCGCCATGTCACCGATCCCCCTTTTGTTTTTTGGAATTGCCGCCACGGTCCACGCCAGGCCAGGATCCGCCGTCAACGCATTGAGCGGGAACCGCGTCGCGCGCCACGAGCTTGCGCATCTCGCGCGCCGACTTCTTCACGGGACCGTTGCTGAACTCAGGCACGTTGTACGACAACATGCGCCGGAAGTGGTCGTCCGGGTTTTCCGCAGGCAACAGGAACGGTTTCGTGAAGCGCCCCTTCTCGGCGTCGAAATGCGCGAAATACGGCCGCGTGAACGTGCCGTCCTCACGGCGCGAACTGAACACCATCCACCGGCCGTCGGACGAAAAGGTGTGGTAGCTTTCGGACTTGGGCGAATTGAGTTCCGTCAACCGCCGCATTTTGCGCTCGGCCAGATCCAAAAGCCACAAGTCGGCGTCGCGGTGCCACACGTGGAAATTGCCGTAGGGCCCCACCGTCGCGACAAGCCAGCGGCCGTCGGGCGAAACGCGCGGGAACGTGGCGCTCAAGCCGGTCTTCTGCGCGTCGAAAACGGTTTTCGGTTCCGAAAACGTCCGCGTGGCCGCGTCGAACGAGCGCACCACGAGATCGTAGCGCACGTTCTCGTATTGGTCCATGTACTGGTTGAAACGCTCCGTTTCGTTGGTGGGCATCCGGGTGAACGGCGTGCGCGAGCGCGAAGAATACAGGCGCGTCCCGTCCGGACTCCAGGCGGGGAACGTCTCGAACGTCAGCGGATCGTTTTCGATTGTCTTCACCGTGTTGTCGGCCAGGGAATACAACATCAGGTCGCTGCGCAAGTCGACCACTTCGATCTTGTCCGGATTGGAGAAGTAAAACGACTGGCGCGTCTCGTTCATCGAAAACGCGATGAAATCGCCGCCCGGATGCCATGCGGGATACACGCCCGCGCCCAGGGCGCCCGGCGTCTTGAGGTTCACCTTGCGGTCGCCCCACTTCTTCGACACGATCATCGTGCCCGGGAATTTGGCGCGCGCGTGGAAAAGGTACTGGTCCGGATCGGCCCGGTTGTGGGTGTGGCAGTTCACGCACGTTTCCGACGAAATCTGGACGTTGCGGAAAAGCGGCCGTTCGTCGAACGACGTGAGATCGCGCTCGTAGATGCCGACTTCTGCGTACAGCGTGTAGCTCGGCGCGATCAACCGGTAGGTGAGGTGAGTGTCGATTCCCGAACGCGCGACGAAATTCGTGGCGGCGAACCGCTCGTTCCCGCGCGAGGCCGCGAGCGTCACGGCTTCGCCGGCGTGCGCGGCGAGAAAACGCCGCCAGGCGCGCGCGTTCCAGCGGGCGGTTCCGAGATCGTCCACGGCGGCGGCTATCGCGTCACCGTCCGCCGCGGTGAGCGTCGCCGCCGCGCCCGGTTCCTCCGGCACGATTTTGAAATTGAGCGGCGCGACGTTCGTGGGCATCGTGACGCCCGCGTAGTCCGGCCAAATGGCGATCGTCGCATTCGCGGCGAGCGCCGCGAGCGAAACCGCAGCCGCCAAAACAAAACTTCGCCTGCCGATCATTTTCGCCTTTCCTGATCAATCCCCCTGGCGACGACGCGGTTGTTTGAAAACGACCGCCGTGTCGCGTTTCCAGCATCGTTTCATGCACAGCGGGAATATACCACGTCCAAAGGAAAAATGGAACGAAAAATCGCCGACGACGATCCCGGGAAGGGAAATTGTTGACATGGCATCGCCGACATGCCAACTCATGCCAGACTACCTATGCCACAGCTGCCGTATCAACAATCTCCAACCCTTGCATTTCCTCATTGCGCCGTGGATTTCCGCACGAGGTATTCGCGGCGAAGACGGTCGATTTCGTGCTTGAGGCCGATCCACCGCGGCACGGCGCGTTCGTAGATTTCGTTCACGTCGGCGTCGGTCATGTCGGGCTTGACGCGCTTCGCGAAAGCGGAAAGTTCCGCTTCGAGCGGCTTGAGCGACGCTTCGTAGAACGCGGGGTCGCCCACCACGGGATCCGCCCAACGGTCGAACGGCGCCACCGTCGCGTATTCGCGCGGTTCGCCGCGTTTCCACTTCTTCGCGTTCTTGAGCAGCAGACGGCGGCGGATCGCCGTGAGCTGCGCGTCCGACAGGTTGAACGCGAGCCGTCCCCAGCTGGACGATTCGTGCACGCCCTGCGAACCGCCCCAGCTGAAACCGTCCGTCAGGCATTCGAACTTCCACTCCGAGCCCGCCGTCGGCAGTTTCTGGTAGAAGGCGTCCCACGGGAAGAAAAGATGCGTGACGTAGTCGGCGTCGGAAAAGAACATCTCGCCTTTCATGTTGTACGGCTTCGCCGGATCGTCGTGCACGAGACGCTGGTGTTCCGCCCACGTGTACGAGGTGCTGAACAGATACTGGATCGCCTTGCCCGGACCGCCGCCGAAGCAGACGTAGGGCTGGTTGTCGCCGGGCGCGAAGTACATCTCCGTGCCCTTGCCGCCGGCGAAACCGTCCTCGACCGCGCGCGCGTTCGGATCGGCCACGCGGAGGTACACGTGCACGCCCTTCACGTCGCACGCGGTCGTCACCTCCATCTTCGCGTTCTTCGTGTCCTTGTCCGTCTTCTCCACGGCGACGCGGCCGGTGGCGACGTCGGTGACGAGGTTGTCGAGATCGCCGCACATTTTCACGTCCACGAAGCTCTTCTCGAGCGACGGCCACAGCGCGCGCCATTCGGCTTCGCCGTCCAGCGGCCGGTCGGACCACGTCACGTTCTGCCGCCGCCGCGGAATCGGCACGAGCAGTTTCGCGTACGCTTCGGAATAGCGGCGGCAGGAGTCGTTCTTCTGCAGCACGAGCGACCACGTGGCGGCGAGCTGCACGACGCGCGCGTGGTCCTTCGGGTCGAGTTTCGCCGCCGCCACGAGCGGCAGTGCGTCGCGGTCTTGGGCCACGGCAAGGAGGGCGTCCGTCTTGACGAGGTCGAGCGGCTTGTCCATTCCGGCGCGGTAGTCCGCGGCGAACTTTTCCGCCTCGTCCACGCGGCCGAGCGCCGCCAGCGAAAACAGGTGCGCGCGCCGCAGTTCGGGCGTCTGCAGCTGTTTCACGCCCGCCAAATCGGCGTACACGGCTGCGAACCCCTTCCAGTTGCCGTCCATGAACGTCCATTTGAGCTTGTGGACGACGCTCCAGTCGAACGACGCCTTGCCGCCCGTGAGCACGTCGCGCACGGCCCCGCGCAAAGCAGCGCCGCGCGGGGAATCCTCGACGATCCAGGCGCGGCAGGCGAGCCCGAACCGCTGATTCGACGGGTTCTTCGCGTCGGCCGCGAACGGCAGCACGCCCTTCAGCGTCTCGTCGCGGAACGCGGCGACCGCGTCGAGTTCGCCCCGGTGCTCGAGCGTCCAGAGCATCGTCTTGTACGCGGCGTTCGCGTCGACGTCGCGTTTCCAGATTTCCGGCACGGACGCCACGTCGCCGAATTCAAGGGCGAGATTCGCCGCCGCCGCGCAGTAATCCCCCTTCTGCGGCGCCAAGTCGATCGCCCGGTTGACCGCCGCCAGGGCTTCTGCATAGCGGTCGGCGTAGCGGTAGACGTTTTTCAGCGCGACAAAGGCCTGCGGACATCCGGCGCCCTTCTCGTCCTTCGCCTCGGCGTAGCGCTTGGCGATCTCGATCGCCTCGTCGAAACGCTTCAGGTCGCAGAGCAGCGAGCAGTGCTGGTTTACGGCCTTGAACTTGGCGTTGGGCGCCACCTTCGGGTCGCCGTGGATGCGCGGCGCCACCTTGAAGACGGTTTCGCGGGCGAGGGCGGCGTCGAACTTGGCGCCTCGGGGCGTGCCGTCGCCTCCGCAGCGCGCGAGGATCGCGTAGTCGAGGGCGACGCGCACGCCCAGGTTGGTGCAGTCGGGATTCGTCGCGCGGTAGTCCTCGAGCATTTTGACGGCGTCCGCCGTGCCGAGCTTCTTCGCGGGATCGTTCACCTCGGCCTTCACGAACGCATGCAAACGTTCCAAGGCGTTTCGTGGTTTCGGCGCGGGCTTCGCGGCGGGCTTCGCCGCCGCGGCGTCCGCCGCCCGTTCCGCCGGTTTCGCCGCCGGCCGTTCCGTCGCACATCCGGCGACGGTCCACGCCGCCGCCAAACACATCGCGCAATTGAAAATCGTCTTCATGTCTTCGTTCCTCCGCGGTCAGCCTTCGGTCTTGAACGTCTGCAATTTGAGAATCCACTCGATCATTTCGAGCCGCAGCGCCGCGAGGTCCATGTCGTCGCGGTCGGCGTCGGCCAGGAGCTTCAGAGCCAGCTTCGCGGCGTAGCGCGCCTCGACGTTTTCGCCGCGCGAGAGCGGCAGCGCGAGCTGCTTCAGCTTGGTCGCGTAGCGGATGTCGTCCAGCCCCTCGCGGAATCCCTCCCACGCGAGCGTGTCGACGCAGCCGGAGCCAGTGCCGTACACGAGCATCATCGGCTTGTACAGGGACGGCGCAATGTCGTTCCAGCCGTCGAGGTGGTGCGCGTAGTTGTAGTTGCACGAAAGGCCCGCGCGGTACGGACCGAATCCGTACTGGCGGCGGTTGAACGCCGGATTCTCGGGGCCGACGTGGTGGTTGGCGTACCAGCCGAACCAGCCCGCGCCGCCGAGGTCGTTGAATTTCGCCGTCTGCGCGGCCGACGCTCCGTCGGGTTCGACCGGCGGCCAGTACACGTCCGCGACGTTCGCTCCGGCGTCATAGCCGTAGCGCGAATTGATCGAGAAGATGAAACCCTTCTCGTGGTAGGTCTTGATCATCTCGCGAATCGTCCTGAGCGTCCCGAGGCCGTATTCGTCGCCCCAGCCGAGCATCACGCCCTTGTGGTGGCCGATTTCGCGGTCCAGCCGACGCGCCAGAAGTTCGGCGTGCAGGCGCATTTCGGCCGGGTTGGCGCGCTTCGTGCCGCCCATGCCCGCATGCGTGTAGTCCAGCCCCGCCTCCAGCGCGACCTTGCGCCCCCATTCGGTGCCGGCGTCGCGGAAGCACGGCGTCACGTGGCCGTGCCGCGCGTAGTTCGCGAGGATGGCGGGCAGCTGGCGCTTCGCAAGCTCCATGTCACCGCCGTTCATCGTCATGATCTGGCCCAGCCCGACGTATTCGCAGAACCAGGTGACGTAGTCCTTCTCGACGTCGAAGTAGCACTTCGGCTTCGGCAGCGTGAAGTCGTGGACGCGCAGCGCCACCGGCACCTCGTCGATCTTCCTGCCGTCCTTCTCGAGCCGGATCGCTCCCTTGTAGAGCCCCGGCTTCGCGTCTTTCGCCACGTGCGCCGTGAGGAAGAACTGCTTGCAGCGCCCCGCCTGAAGCGTCGCGCCCCTGAACTCCTTCGCGTCCTGGAAGTTCTCCTTCATGCACAGGAACGGCTCGTTGCTGCGGCCGTAGCCCTGATAGACCTCGGGTGTGCGGACCTTCGCGGCGGGACGCGGCGCGGTGATCCAGAACCAGCTGACCTTGCCGTCCTTCTCGGTGAGGCGCGCGTAGTTGTCCTCGGTCTTCTCGTCGACGCGGACGAGGTCCTCGTCGTTCAAGAGCAGCTCCGGACACAGCCGCTTGCCGACGTCCTGGAAGTAGCTGTACCAACCGTTGCCGTTCTGGTACCACACCTTCACGACCTTGAGATCGAGTTCCTTCGCGGGAATGACGGCGCCCTTCTCGTTCCGGAGGTCGCCAGTTTTGAACTGCACCTTGCCGAAGTCCTTCGTCGCGTAGAGCACGAACGAGCCGGGTTCGTATTCGTCGCGCGCGGCGACGATGGAACACGGCGCGCCAGGGACGCCGTCCTCGGGATAGGCGTCGGGCAGGTACTGGCGCTCGCCCGTCGCGGGCACGGCGTAGCGGCAGATGCCGCTTGCGGGCATTTGCGGGAAATCGGCGGCGACCCGCGCCGCCAGCGAACCGGGCCTCGCATCGGCGGCGGCGAAAGCGCCGAACGCCGCCGCGCAGCCCAACGTGAACGTCAAATGTTTCATCGCGTCTCCTGAAAGGTGGAAGATGCCGCCATTGTACCCGACGCGCGGGGAAAAGACAACCCCGCCAAATGGCGGGGGTGCGCGCACTTCGCCGCCATGGTTGGCAGCCCCTCGTCTTGCCCATCGTCTGCGACGAACGGCGGATCCGAAGCAGATTCGATTCCTCACGAGTGGAGAAATTCGCCTATGCGGGCGACGGCCGTCTTGAGCTGCGCCATCGAGGTGGCGTAGCTCATGCGCACGAATCCCGCCCCGCAGGCTCCGAACGCGCTTCCCGGCACGCAGGCGACCCCGTGTTCGTTCAGGAGACGCAAGCAGAATTCGTCGTCCGCCATGCCCGTTTCCGCGATGGACGGGAAAAGATAGAACGCGCCCTTGGGCATCAGCGTTTTGAGCCCCATGGCGTTCAGAGCCGGCACGAGGTAGTCGCGGCGGCGCCTGTATTCGTCGCGCATCGCCACCACGTCGGCGTCGCCGTGGTCCATCGCTTCGACGCCAGCGGCCTGCGAAAGCGTCGGCGCGCTCATGATGCCGTACTGGTGGATTTTCATCATGGCGTCGATCACGTCCCGCGGGCCGCACGCGTACCCGAGCCGGTAGCCCGTCATCGCCCAGCTTTTGGAAAAGCCGTTCAGCAGCACCACGCGGTCCTTGAGTTCCGGCACCGACGAAAAACTCGGAATCGACTTCACGCCGTACGTGAGTTCGGAATACACCTCGTCCGCCAGCACGAGCAAATCGTGTTTTTTGGCGAACGCGCCGATTGCCGCCACGTCCGCGCGCGAGAGCGTCGCGCCCGTGGGGTTGCACGGGAAGTTGAGCAGCAGCGCCTTGGTGCGCTTCGTGACCTTCTTTTCCAGCGCGTCCACCGTGAGCCGGAACGCGTCCTTCACGGAAGTCTCCACGGCCACCGGCACGCCGTGCGCCAACCGGATCGTGGGCGCGTAGGAAACGAAGCACGGTTCGTGGTGGAGCACTTCGTCGCCGGGCGAGAGGACGGCGCGCAGCGCCAGGTCGATCGCCTCGGAAACGCCCACCGTCACGAGGATTTCGCCGTTCGGGTCGTAGTTGGCGCGGAAGCGGCGCTTGAGGTAGCGCGCGATCGCGGCGCGTAGTGCCGGGGTTCCGAGGTTCGACGTGTAGTGCGTGCCGCCCTCTTCGAGGCACGTCACCGCGGCGCGCGAAACGTGCCACGGCGTGTCGAAATCGGGCTCGCCCACGCCCAGCGACACGACGTCCTTGCGCTGGGCGACGATGTCGAAGAACTTGCGGATGCCGCTCTTGGGGAGCGCCGCCACGTGGGGCGCGACGAAACTCAAAGCGCGGCCTCCTTCATCGCCGCGACCGTGGTGCGGCCGTCGTAGAGCGCCTTGCCCACGATCGCCGCGCGCAGGTTTTCGCGCCCGAGCGCCACGAGGTTGCGCACGTCCTGCGGCGTCGAAACGCCGCCGGACGCCGTCACGAGCACGTGCGGCGCCGCGTCGCAGACGGCCGCCATCTGTCCGAGGTTGGGCCCGCCGAGCATGCCGTCCGTGGCGGTGTCGGTGTAGATGATGGACGCCACGCCGAGCGCGTCGCACCGGGCGGCGAAATCAACCGCCTTCACGGACGACGTCTCCACCCAGCCGCGCGTCTGCACCAAGCCGTTTTTCGCGTCGACGCCCACGGCGACGCGGTTGCCCCACCGCTTCACCATCGCCTCGAGAAACGCCGGATCCTCCAGCGCCGCGGAACCGAGTATCGCCCGCGCCGCACCGGCTTCGAGCACGCGAGCCACCGTCTCGGGCGTGCGCAATCCGCCGCCCACCTCCACGGGGCCGCCGAACGCCCGGATGATCTGCGCGATCGTTTCCGCGTGGCGCGGGGTGCCCGCGAAAGCGCCGTCCAGATCCACCACGTGCAGCTCTTCGCCGCCCGCGTCGCGCCAGGCGCGCGCCTGCGCCGCCGGGTCGTCGTTGTACCGCGTCACGTCGTCCGCGCGCCCCTGGCGCAGGCGGACGCACGCGCCGCCCTTCAAATCGATGGCCGGAAGTATGACCATCTCACACCACCGGCAGACGCTGGTCGTCCGCCATCACGCCGTCCGCGAAGACGCCCTGCGCCTTGTAGGTTTTGAGCATGAAGTGCGTCGCCGTGGACAGCACGCCGTCCAGCGTGGAAAGCTGCGCGGAAACGAAGTGCGCCACGTCCTGCAGGCTCTTGCCGCTCACGAACACCAGCAGGTCGTACGCGCCGCTCATCAGAAAGCACGCCTCCACCTGCGGAAACTTCGCGACCTTCTGCGCGAGTTTTCCGAATCCCGTGTTTCGCGCCGGCGTGATCTTCAGTTCGATTACCGCCCGCACCATTTCTTCTTTTTCCTTCTTCATGCCGTTTTCCTCCCCCAATAAAAGAACGCGCGCATTATACCACGTTTTCCCGCTCCCGTCTGACTGATTTGGCGCATGATGGCGGCGGAGAACAACCGCATTCCCGGCGACGGCGGCGGCGCGACGGAGCCCCCGGAAAAGCCGTTCGCGCCAGGTTTCGGTCATCTCCTCCGCACGACGCCCATGCGATAAACGCGATTTTCCGTCCTCGCGGGGACTGTCCCCGAATTCCAAATCCGGAGGACGGGACGGGTGCGTTCCTTTTTCCGTCTATCCAACGCATCCCCACGGCTCGTCACCGTGCTTGCGGATCCAGTCTTTCGCGAGATTGACGGCAGGCACGTCGAGCGCCGCCGCGTAGGACGGATGGAAAATGAGTCCGGTCACGGTGCGGTCGCGCAACAGCCGCCCGGCGAAATCGAGCTGAAGCGCCATGCGGTCGGCCGCGACGGGCGCGCCCAGCGTGTAGTCCCACATGTACACGCCCATGAGCAGCGACTTGTCGGGACCGATGAAATCGCGCATGCGGCGGACGGAATCCTCCATCCGCACGAGGTTCTTGCTTTGCCAGCACCAGAAGCTCGTTTCGTCGCAAAGGTCGAGGTACGGCTTGAATTCGGGCTTGATGCCGTCCTGGTCGGCATACACCACCACGGAAAGGCGCAAATCGTTTTCGTGCAGACGGTCCGCGATCTTGCGCACGGCGCCCACGGTCTGCGTGAGTTCCTTCATGACGAAAAAGTCGTCCAGAAAACCGCCCGTGAAATTGGGAAACGCGGGTTTCAGTTCGTTGATCGCCCAGTCGAGTTTGTCCCATGTCGATCCGTTGCCGCCGTCGGTGATGCCGAAACTGAAACGCTTGAGCGACCGGAACTGCTCGAAATAGTCGCCCCACGGATGGGCGGGCTTGTTGCCCCAGCGGATCACGCAGTCGTTCGGGATGCCCATGAGCCGGCACCCTTCCGCCTGTTCGACGGAGGGTCCGGGCCACTTCCAGTTTTTGCCGCGGCTGAAATCGGATTCGCGGCACATGTCCGCGTGGTGGCCCCACATCCACAACCGGTCGCGGATGGTGGATCCGTAGAAACCGCGTTGGCCGAACGGCGACGAGCAGCCGGCGAAAAGCGCGGCCGCCCCGCCTGCGACGAACTCCCTGCGCGTATTCATCGCGAATCCGCCTCCGAACCCGTCACAGGCACTTGACCAGCGGTTTGTACTTCGCGAGATACGCCGCGTTCTTCTCGTCGCCGCCGGGGG
>JAKSOX010000004.1 GCA_024405335.1 Kiritimatiellia bacterium | reverse complement strand
AAACACCTGTACAACTGTTGAGCCTTTAGACGAAACGCGGCGGCGGGCTGTGCTGACCCGGAGGATTTTCTCCTGGACCTCATAGAGCCTCACCGCCGCAGACCCGCCCTCGGAGGCCTTTCCTTGGGCGGGTCGTTCTTTGCGGACACTAGTCCGACTGAACGGTTGGATAGTCTACCAAAACCCGATTAGACAAGTCCCCGCTCCCGACTGGGGACAAGTCCCCGCGAGGGCGGCAAATTCAAGTGCGTTCGGCGGAAAATCGGCGATCGCGGCGTTTCAAAAAACGTCCACCCCGGCTTCAATTCAGTGCCGCTCGGCGGATGTCCTTCTTGAGATTCCGCACCCACTGAACGTACTTTTTGTGAATGCCCTTGGTCGCCGGGTCGTAGTTGACGTTCTTGGAAGAGACGTATTTGACGCTGAACGAGTCGGCCGTATATGACACGTCCACGACAACCTCGTGTTTGCGGCGGGCGTCAAGGAGAAGCCGGGTGAGCCCGACCTCTTCTCCAATGACCACCCAATCTCGGCCGGATGCCGCCTTCGCAATCGCCGCCTTTACCTTCTCCATGCCAACTGGCCGATAGAGAGCCACCGGCTCGGACTCCATGTCGACCGTGTATTTCGGCTTCATCAAGGAACATCCCGTGAACGCCAACAAAAAACCAACCGAAACGATTTTATTCATAGCCACCTCTTTATGTCGCACATTATACCACAAACTCGTTTCGCCGGGAACGCCATTGTTTCGGCTGCCATTGTTCCGGCGATCCATGATTTTCACGCGGCTCTGAAAGGCGTTGGCGCGTGGCGTGACGGACGTCTTGGCTTTTGCTATAATGGCGGCATGAAAAACAAAGCAGCAATGGGGTACTGTTTCGGTTTGCTGGCGGCGGCGTGCGCATGCGCGCGAGCCGAAGATTCCGCCGTCGCCGCCGGAGACGTCCGCATCCGCGATCCGTTCGTGGTGGCGGACGCCGAGGCCGGCGTCTACCGGCTGTATTCCAGCATCTACGCGAAGAAGGGCGAAGCGTCCGACGGCTTCGGCAACACCGGCAAGGGCGTGGAAATGTACGCGGGCAGGGATCTCGGAACCTGGTCGCGGCCGAAGACCGTGCTCGAATTGCCCGCGGACATGGGCTGCACCGCGGTGTGGGCGCCGGAGGTGCACGCGCACAACGGCAAGTGGCATCTTTTCGCGACGCTCACCTTCGCCGGAACCGCGCTGCCGAAGACGGATTCCTGGCCGCGCCACGAAAAACGCGGCACCTGGATTTTCACGGCGGACCGTCCCGAAGGCCCGTACCGCATCGTGAAGCGCGATTCCGCGACGCCGCCCGAATGGAGCTGTTTGGACGGCACGCTCGTGGTGGAGGACGGCAAGCCCTACATGGTGTTCTGCCACGAATGGACGCAGGTGGGCGACGGCGAAATGTGTCTCATGCCGCTCAAGGACGACCTGTCCGACGCGGCTGGCGAGCCCGTGACGCTGTTCAAGGCGTCGTCCGCGCCGGACGTCGCGCCGAACTGCCTGGTCACGGACGGCCCGTCGTTCTGCCGCGATCCGAAGACGGGCGCGCTGACGATGATCTGGTCGACCATCCGCAGGAACGGCGCGTACTGCGTCTACCAGACGCGGTCCGAAAGCGGGCGCGTGGCGGGTCCGTGGAAAAAGCACGAGCTGCTGTTCGGCGAGAACGGCGGCCACGGCATGCTGTTCCGCAAGCTGGGCGACGGCGCGCTCACGCTGGCGCTGCACCGTCCGAACCAACCCGCGGGCGCGGAACGGATGGCGTTTTTCGGAATGGAACTCGAAGACGGCCGCCTGCGGATCGCCGAAACGGCGGCACCCGCCGCCGTGCCGGTCAAGCCGGAGTTCCGCGCCTACCGGTCGTTCCTGCGCCAGTTCGAGCGCACGGCGGATTTCGCGGCGATGGGCGTCAACACGCGATGCTTCTTCGCGGCGAACACGGTCAATTCGCTCGGCACGCCCTATTGCGAGTACCCGCCCGTGTGGGTTGGTCCCGGGAAGTACGACTTCGCGGCGTTCGACCGCCAGGCGGACGATTTGCTGAAGGCGAGTCCCGGGGCGGAGTTCCTGGTGATGGTGGACCTCACGATGCCTTATTGGATGACGCGGCGTTATTGCGGCGACGCCTACGAGCACGTCACGGACTACTGCATGGACGAACGGTGGCGCCGTGACGAGGCGGCGTTCATGAAGGCGCTGATCGGGCACGCCGAAGAGCGCTACGGCGCGCGCGTCAAGGCCTACGTGCTTTCCGGCGGCAAAACGAGCGAATGGTACGAATTCGAGGACGGACACTCCTCCGGCCGCAAGGACAAGGCCTGGCGCGAATGGTGCGCGAAGAACGGCAAGACCGGCCACAAGCCGTATTGCCCGCCCGGGCCGACGCGTTTCGACGCCGCGTTCGAGGGCGTCCTGTACGATCCGGCGACGCAGGGGGAGCTGCTCGACTACTGGCGCTTCCACAACGAAATCGTCGCCGACGCGATCCTCTTCTTCGCCCGCGAAGCGCGGCCGCTCGTGCCGGCGACGAAGCAGCTCGGCGTGTTCTTCGGCTACTATCTGGTGGACAACTTCCGGCAGACGTCGTTCGGGCATCTCGACTACCTGCGCGTGTTCGATTCGCCGGACCTCGATTTCGTGATCGCGCCCGGCAACTATTCCGACCGCGTCCCCGGCGGCGCGTCCGGGTCGCAGAGCGTGTACGGTTCGGCGTTCATCCGCGGCAAGCGGCTGCTGCACGAAATCGACTGCTGGCCGCACGGCCATCCCATGGGCTGGGGCCGGTATTTCAAGACGGCGGCGGACGATCTGGCGGGCAACACGCGCGAAGCCGCGTTCGCGCTCGTGAACCATTTGAGCTCGTGGTGGTTCGACATGTGGGGCGGCTTCTACGACGATCCCGCGCTGCGCGCGCGCATCGGCAAACTCGAGGCGATCCGGCGCCGCTTCGAAAACGACCTGTCGCCGTCCGCGGCCGAGGTGCTTTTCGTGTGCGATCCCGACAGCGCGCGGTACGTGAACGAAGAGTCGAAAACGTCCGACGAACTCTACCGCCACTTCTACAACCGCGCGGTGCGCACGGGCGCGCCGGTGGACCTCTATTCCTTCGACGACCTCCCGCGCATCGACCTTTCGCGCTACAAGGTGGCGATACTCGCCGCGAGCGTCAATCTGCCGCCCGAAAAGGCGGCGACGCTGCGCCGCACGCTCTGCAACGCGGGCCGCACGCTCGTGTTCGCCTACGCGCCCGGCATTTCGGACGGCAAGACGCTCGACAAGCGGCGCGTGCGCGAGTGGGCGGGCGTCGACTTCGGCGCACCCGGCGTGCGAGTGACGGACCGCGGCGGCTGGAAGGCGGCCTACGCGGCCGATCCCGCGCTGTACACGAGCGCGAAGCTGGCGGAAATCTACGCGGACGCGGGAGTCCACCGCTACGTGGACGAGCTGTCGCCAGTGTACGCGAACACGCGCGTCCTGGCCGTCCATTCGGCGACCGGCGGCGTGAAGACGATCCGCCTCCGGTCGCGCGTCGGGGAAGTGGCCGATCTGCTGGCCGACCGTTCCGCCGCCCGCGACGCGGACCGCTTCGACTGCGCGTTCGACACGCCGGACACGAAGATTTTCGAACTGCGTCCGTGAGCGCCGGCATGGTTGATTTCGTCGTGCGGACGTGGTAAAATACGCGGCGTTTTTGCATCAGGAAGCGGTCGAGGTCGGCCGCGCCAACCGAGCGGAACGCCGCGGTGGTTCGGGACAGTCCCGGATGCGCTTCGAAAACGAAGAAAGAAGAAGAATGACGATGAAAAATGATGCCTCCCGGCACGTGTTCACTTCCGAGTCGGTCTCGGAAGGCCACCCCGACAAAGTAGCGGACCAGATTTCCGACGCGGTTCTGGACGCCTGCCTCAAACGCGACGCCCACGCGCACGTCGCCTGCGAAACGATGGTCGCCCCCGACCTCGTGGTGAACGCCGGCGAAATCACCTGCCGCGGATTCGACAAGATCGACGTCGGCAAAATCGCGCGCGACGTGGTGAAGGACATCGGCTACGACCGGCCCGGCGAAGGGTTCTCGTGGGACACGTTCACCTACATGAGCGCGCTCCACGGCCAGTCGCCCGACATCGCCCGGGGCGTGAACCGCAAGGAAGCGCTCCAGCAGGGCGCCGGCGACCAGGGCATGATGTTCGGCTACGCCTCCAACGAAACGGAGGATTTCATGCCCGTGGCGATCACCTGGTCCCACGCGCTGCTGCGCCATTTCGCGGATTTGCGCAAGCGGGGCGAAATCCCGTTTCTGCGTCCCGACTCCAAGAGCCAGCTTTCGGTGGTGTACGAGGGCGGCAAACCCGTGGCGATCGACACGGTGGTGCTTTCCCACCAGACCACGGAGGAGGGCGCGAACAAGAAGAGCTACAAGGTGCTCGAAGGCGTCGCGCGCGATTTCCTCGCACAGACGAAGCTGCTGACGAACCGCACGAAGTTCCTCGTGAACCCCACGGGCAAGTTCGTGGTGGGCGGGCCCTGCGGCGATTCCGGCCTCACGGGCCGCAAGATCATCGTGGACACCTACGGCGGCATGGCCGCGCACGGCGGCGGCGCTTTTTCGGGCAAGGATCCGTCCAAGGTCGACCGCAGCGCGGCGTACTACGCGCGCTACGCGGCGAAGAACGTGGTGGCGGCCGGCTGGGCCGACCGTTGCCAGATCCAGGTCGCGTACGCGATCGGCGTGGCGAAGCCGGTGTCCGTCTGCGTGAAGACGTTCGGCACCAACCACGGCGTCACGAACGAGCAAATCGAGAAGCTGCTGCTTTCCGGCGAGGTGTTCGATTTCCGTCCCTACGCGCTCATAAAAGACCTCGGACTCACGAAACCGAAGGGCTGGAGCTACCGCGACACGGCGAGCTACGGCCATTTCGGCCGAGTCCTGTTCCCGTGGGAGAAGCTGGACAAGGTCGCCGCGCTGAAGCGCAAGGCGAAATGACGAACCGGCGGGCGCGGACGCGCGTTCCGCACCAGGAGGAGCGATGACGACGTTTGTTTTGCTGCTGGCCGCGACGTGCGTTTCGCCCGACGGACGCAACGCGATTTCCTTCGAGGGCGGCGAACGGCCCGTCTGGTGCGCGACGCGCGACGGCAAACCCGTGACTGCCGCGTGCGATTTCGGGTTGCGCTTCGCGCGAGATCCCGAAATGCGCGCGCTGGACGTCGTTTCCGAACGGACGCGCCGCGTCGACGCCACGTGGCACGACCGTTTCGGCGGCAACTGGGAAGTGCGGGACAACGCCAACGAAACGACCGTGCTCTTCCGCGAGCGCGACGGTCTCCGGCGCACGGTGGGCGTGGTAATGCGCGCCTACGACGAAGGCGTGGCGTTCCGCCATCTCGTCCCCGAGCAGCCCGGCATGGCGAATTTCGCCGTCGCGGGCGAGAGGACGACGTTCCGCTTCAAGGGCGATCCGCTGGCGTGGTACGCGGCCTACGATTCGCACCAGACGTCGCAGGAGGGGGAGTTTCTCCACCGTTCGCTGCGCAGTTTGGGTCCGGGGCGGTTCGCGCAGCTTCCGGCCGTGGTGGAGACGCCCGCGGGGTTCGCGGCCATCTGCGAGGCGAACCTCGCGCAATGGCCCGGGGCGTTTTTGACGGTGTCCGCCGCGCAGAAACCCGCCGATTGCACGGCTTTCGAAGTGGCGCTGTCGCCGGCTCCCGTGGACGCCTTCGGCGGCGTCGCGGGCGGATCGGCGCCCGCCTGCTCGCCGTGGCGCGTGCTCGTCTTGGCGGACGACGCGATCGGGCTCGTGCGCAACAAGTCGATAGTGCCCAACCTGAATCCGCCGCCGGAAGGTGGCGACGCCGCGTTCGACTGGGTGAAGCCGGGCGCGTCTTCCTGGGACTGGTGGTACAACTCCAACAACGACCTATGCACGTCGAACACGATGGCGCAGATCGACTTCGCCGCCGAGATGGGCTGGCCCTACCACACGATCGACGCCGCCTGGTACGGAAGGCCGGCGGGCGCTCCCGGCCTCGCTTTCGAGCCCCGCCCCGGCTACGATCTGCCGGCGATTCTCGCGCACGCGGCACGCAGGAACGTGGGGCTGCTGCTGTGGGTCCACTGGAAACTGCTGGAGGCGAACGGCGTGGAGGAGACCTTCGCCAAGTTCGAGCGCTGGGGCGTCAAGGGCGTCAAAATCGACTTCCTGAACCGACAGGACGCGTTGATGGTGGGATGGTGCGAGAAGACGTGCCGCATCGCCGCCAAGCACCGCCTGCTCGTGAACTTCCACGGCGCGTTCCACCCGACCGGCATGAACCGCACCTGGCCGAACCAGATCACGCGCGAAGGCGTGCGCGGCAATGAAATCAGCAAATGGGAAATCCCCTCGGACGCGCTCAATCCCGCGACGCTCGTGTTCACGCGGTTCCTGGCGGGTCCCGGCGACTACACGCCCGGCGGCTTCGGCAACGTGCACGCCCGCGATTTCGTCAGCCAGATCGACCGCGGCCACCTCTACGGCGACATGTCTTCCGCGGGCGCCGCGCAGAAAATATACGCCGAGGAAATCGGCACGCGCGCGCACGCGCTGGCGTTGTGCGTGGCGCTCGATTCCCCGCTGATGACGCTGTGCGACTGTCCCGAACGGTACCGCGGCGCGGCGGGGATCGACCTGCTCAGGCGCCTGCCCACGACCTGGCGGCGCACGGTGCCGCTCGCCGGCGAAATCGGTTCGCACTACGCCGTGGCGCGCGAAGCGTTCGACGGCCGCGTGTATTTGGCCGCGCAAACCGTTTCGGCCCGCGCGCTGACGTTCGACCTCGGCTTTCTCGGCGGCGGCGAATGGCGCTACGAAGGCGTGGCGGACGATCCCGAACTGACGCCGCGCGAAGCCAAGGCGGTCCGCCGGCTTTCCGGCGTCGCGCAGGCGAAGGACCGCCTGTCGCTGGAGATGGTGGACGAAGGCGGCGCGCTCGTCGTGTTCACGAAAAAATGAGGACGAATTTCCACACGCATTCCACTTGGTGCGACGGCGCAAACACGCCCGCGGAGATGGCGGCGGCAGCGCGCGAAAAGGGATTTTCGGCGCTCGGTTTTTCCAGCCATCTCGCCATTCCGTTCGACGACGGCTGCGCCATCGCGACGACCGAAAAGGCACGCGCGTACGTCGCCGACGTCCGCCGCGTCGCGGCGGCGCACGCGGGCGCGATGCTCGTTTTGTGCGGGGCGGAGGCCGATTACGTGCCCGGCGTCGCCGTGCCCGACCGGACGCGCCACGCGGCGCTGGGGCTCGACTACCTGATCGGATCCGTGCACTACGTGAAGGCGCCCGACGGCGCGCTCGTGCCCGTGGACCACACGCCGGAAAAGCTCCGGGCGGGAATCGCCGCGCATTTCGGCGGCGACGCGGAGGCGTACGTGCGCGCCTACTTCGCGCAGGAGCGCGACATGGCCGCGCAATTCGATTTCGACGTCGTGGGGCATCCGGATCTGGTTCGCAAGTTCAACGCCAAGCATCCGCTTTTCGACGAAAACGCCGCCTGGTACCGCGAGGAGGTCGAGCGGACCGCGGACGCGCTTGCCGCAAGCGGCAAGATCGTGGAGGTGAACACGGGCGCCATTTCGCGCGGCTGGCTGGACGACGCCTATCCGTCGCCGGCGTTCCGCGCGGCGCTTCGCGCACGGGGGGCGCGGTTCGTCCTTTCTTCCGACGCGCACGCGGCGGAAGCGCTCGATTGCGCGTTCGACCGTTTCGGAAACGCGGAAGCGTATTGCGCGCCCGTCTGGGCGTTAGGAGGGGAAGCATGAGGAAAAAGGCGGTTCTTTTCTGCCTTTTCGCGGCCGTTTCGGCGCAGGCCAAGGTCTACGACGTGCGCGATTTCGGCGCGAAGGGCGACGGCGTCGCCAAGGACACGGCCGCCGTGCAGGCGGCGATCGACGCGGCGAACAAGGCCGGCGGCGGCGAAGTGTCCGTGCCGGCCGGGCGCTACGTGTGCGGCACGATCTACCTCAAGAGCGGCGTCGATTTCAACGTGGGCATGGGCGCCACGATCGAGGGCAGCAAGGATCCCGCCGACTACAACGCGTGGGATTTCTGTCCGCAGAACACGCGCAGCATCGCGGAAAACGCATCGGGCGGCCATTTGATCGTGTGCCTCGAACAGACGAACGTGGTGCTGCGCGGCCGCGGCACGATCGACGGCAACGGGCGGCATTTCATGACGGACGGCTTCGACCCGTCCCGCATCGGCAGGACGGGCGTGAACGGCTTGGGCGGCAAAAACGCGCAGGACGCGATCAAGTGGCGGCCCTCGCAGATGATCTGGTTCTGCGAGTCGAGCCAGATTCGCCTGGAAGGGCTGCGCATCCGCAACGCGCCTTACTGGAGCGTGTTCATCTGGGGCTGCAGCCACGTGCAGGCGCACGGGCTCGACATCCGGACGTCGCGCGAGAAGCCGCTCGTCTACAACGGGGACGGCTTCAACGTCGACTGCTGCCAGCACGTCCACGTGTCCGACTGCGACATCGAAACGTCCGACGACGCGTTCTGCCTGCGCGCGAACGGCAAGCGGTTGTTGCGCGCGCCCAGGGAGACGGCGTTCGTGACGGTGTGCAACTGCACCTTTTCATCCTACCAGGAATGCGTCCGCATCGGCGTTGGCGACCATCCGATCCACGATTGCGCGTTTGCGAACCTGGTGTTCCGCCATTCTTGCCGCGGCATCAACTTCTCCTCCACCTGGTTTCCTTCGAGGGGGTGCGACTTCATGAACATCACGTTCGACAACGTGGTGTCGCACACGACTTCGAGTTTTTTGCGGCTACACCGCCTCAAATCGACGGAACCCGAGGTGCGCGACATCCACTTTTCCAACGTGACTGGCACGCAGGGCGAACAGTCGTACGTGTGGTCGCGGCGCGGCAAGCCGTTCCGGAACGTGTCGTTCACGAACGTCACGATGGACAAGGGAATCGAGATCGTGAACGTGGAAGGGCTGCGCATCGAAGGCGGCACGCTCAAGGAAAACAAGCTTTCGCCGGAAGAACGCGAAAAGCGCTGCGACGAAATCGAAACCTTCAGACGGATGCTCTATTGATGGAAACGAAGCTCGACCTGTCCGTGTTGGAACCGCGCGTTCTGGAGGCGGTGCTCGACGTCGCGCGCAGCGTGCGCGACGCCGGCGGGCGCGCGCTGATGGTGGGCGGATCCGTGCGCGACCTGATGCTGGGCGGCGCGGACGTGAAGGACGTGGACCTCGAGGTGTTCGGCGTGCCGCCAGAAACGCTTCAGCGCGTGGTGGGCGCGCGGCATCCGTTCGATCCGTGCGGCGTGTCGTTCGGCGTGCTCAAACTCCAGCATCTGGACGTGGACGTGTCGTTGCCGCGGCGCGAATCGAAGTGCGGCGCCGGGCACAAGGGGTTCCTGGTGGATTCCGATCCGAACCTGTCCGTGGCGGAAGCCGCCAGCCGCCGCGACTTCACGGTGAACGCGATGTACTACGACCCGCTCGCCGGGCGTTTCGAGGATCCTCACGGCGGCGCGGAGGACCTCGAAAGGCGCGTGCTGCGCCACGTGTCGCCGAAATTTTCGGAAGATCCGCTGCGCGTGCTGCGCGGCATGCAGTTCGTGGCGCGTTTCGGGCTGGAGCCAGCGCCGGAGACGGTGGCTATCTGCCGCACGATCGGCATGGAGGGCCTGCCGCCCGAGCGCCTGTTCGAGGAATGGGCGAAGCTGTTGCTCAAAGGCCGCGAAATCGGCCGCGGGCTGGAGTTCCTGCGCGCGACGCGATGGTTGCGGCATTTTCCGGAACTGGCGCGCCTCGTCGGCTGCCGCCAGGATCCAGAATGGCATCCCGAAGGCGACGCATGGGAGCACGTGAAACTGTGCCTCGACGCGTTCGCCCGCCATCGCACGGGCGTCCGGGACGAAGACCTGATCGTGGGGCTCGCGGTGGTCTGCCACGATTTCGGCAAGCCCGCCACCACGCGGTTCGACCCAGTCAAAAAGCGCATCCGCAGTTTGGGCCACGACGAAGCCGGAGTCGCGCCGACGCTGTCGTTTCTGCGCCGGCTCACGAACGAAGAGCGCATTCTGCGCGAAGTGCCGCCGCTCGTGCGGTGCCACATGCAGCCGTTCGCGCTGTGGAAATCGAAGGCGGGAGACGCGGCGATTCGCCGCCTCGCGATGAAGGTGGGGCGCATCGACCGGCTGCTGCGCGTCGCGCACGCGGACGACGAGGGGCGCACGGTGGAGCGGCGCGGCGGATCCTCCGGCGGCGAAGACCTGGCGTGGCTCGCGGCGCAGGCGGAGCGGCTGCGCGTCGCCGGCGAGGCGCCGAAGCCCATTTTGATGGGTCGGCACCTGATGGCGCGCGGGCACAAGCCGTCCAGGCGTTTCGGCGAATGGCTCGACGCCTGCTTCGAGGCCCAGCTCGACGGCGCGTTCCACGACCTGGACGGCGCGATCGCCTATTTCGCCGGGCATTTCGAACGGCCCACGGACGGGGCGCGCCCTTGACAATCGCGGGCGGGACGTGGTATGATTTCCCGCATGAAAAGAGATTTCATCCGTGAAACAGGCGAAAGCGCGAACGCCGACCTGCCGGTTCCGGGTTTGGCGCGGGGGCTGGCGGTGATCGAACATTTGGCGGCGCGACCGCGCGGCTGCGCCCAGAAGGAGCTCGTGCAGGCGCTGCACATACCCGCCGCCGGCGCCATGCGGATCGTGTCGCAGCTGGAAGCGGCGGGTTACGTCACCCGCGCCGCCGACCGCACCTACCGCCTCACGGGACGGCTCTTCGGAAAGTTGCGCACGGCCTTCGCCGACGCGGACGTGATCGAGGCGGCGCTGCCGGAAATGCGGCGGCTGGCCGAGGAGACGGGCGAAACGGCCGTTCTGGGCGTGCTGTGCGAAGGCGGCGTGACGGTGTTGGATTCCGTGCCGGGCGGCGAACCGTTCCACTTGGCCGTCGACGCGGGGCACCGCGTGGCGCTGCACGCCTCCGCGCCGGGGAAGGCCATGCTCGCGGCGCTGCCCGAAGACGAACGCGAAAAGCTGGTGGCGACGTGTCCGTTCGACGCGCACACCGCCCGCACCGTCACTTCCGCGACGGCGCTCGCCGCCCAACTGGTTCGCGCGCGCCGCACGGGCTGGGCGCTGGACGAACAGGAGGACTACGAAGGCGTCTGCTGCGCGGCGGCGCCGGTGCGCGGCCGGACGGGCCGCGCGGTCGCGGTCGTTTGGACGTGCGGCCCCGCCGTCCGGCTGCGGAAAACGGAACTGCGCGCCGTCGCCGTCCGCGTGGCGGAAGCCGCGCGGCGGATTTCCCAAGCGCTCGCCTGAAACCGGAGAACGACGCCATGGCAACCGCTTTCCCGCAACGCATCCTCGTCGCGCTGGCGTGCGCCGGACTTTCCGCGCACGTCCTTCCGGCCGCTTCCGGCGCGCGCGACTTCATCGAATTTCTGCCGTCCTGCAAGCGGCACTACGTGGACAATCCGAAGCTGAACGCGCGCGACTGGGACCGTGCCTGGACGATCCGCGACGAGCGGTTCAACGCCGTGACCAACCTTTTCCTCGACATCGACCATCCCGAGTCCTTTCCCCGTGAACTTTTCGATTCCGCGTCGAGCGCGGGCGCCGTGCGCGGCTGTTTCGGCTGGGGGAAGAACGCCGTGGACCCGCGCTTCGCGGACGACGTGGAACCGTGCACGCCGCCGGACGAGAAGCCGCCGAAACTCGGCGTGCGGCGGGCCGGCACCGACGCGGACGACTCCGCGGCCGAGGACCGCGTCCGCAGCGCCTTCAACCGCGAACAGATCGCGGAGATCGAAGACCAGATCGCCGGCCGGATCCGGCTGCCCAAAGGGGCGGCGCGGCAGGCGGACGACACGAACCTGCTCGTCCAGGCGGGCGAGCGGACGGCGTTCGCGGTGATCTGCCGCCGCATCGCCGCCGCGCTCGACGCCCGCGCGAAGGCGGGGGAGGACGTCGCCGCGTTCCGCCGGGAACTCGCCGGCCTGCGCGCGGCCGGGGCCGACGCGGATCCTGATTCCCGCCAGCGGGCGCTGGCGGCATGCGACCTCCGGCGGCGCGTGGCGTTTTCCGATCCCGCGCTCGCGAAAACCGGGCCGATCGCGTTCCTCGCGCGCGCCACCTACGCGGGTTCGCGGCTCACCAACAAGAACAACTCGGATGCGACCGGCGGACATTTCGCCACGCAGTGCTTCGCCTTCAACACGATCCGCGGCGGCGGTTTGTTCGCGGCGGACGGATGGCGGGAAGGCAAGCCGTCCGTGCGCAATCTGCTCGCGGGGTGCGTCGTCACCAACGGTCCGCTGGCGGGGAAGGAGCTCGACTTCGGCTGCTTCTATTCGTTCGACTTCGACTACGACGGCAAAACTCTGTACTTCACGCACGCGCACCCGAAAATCCACCGCTGGATCTGGGACGAGTCCACCACGTGGAAGATTTTCAAGCTCGACGTCGCGTCGAAGAAGATCGCGCAGTTGACCTTCGGCAACACGAACGACTTCGATCCCTGCGTGCTGCCGTCGGGGCGCATCCTCTTCACCTCCGAGCGGCGCGGCGGGTTCATCCGGTGCTTCGGTAAGGACGCCAACTTGCGCGTGCCAGTGTTCATGATGCACACGATGAAGCCGAACGGGGCGGACGTCTACCCCATTTCCTACTACGAGACGAGCGAATGGCAGATGAGCGTGGACAACGACGGCATGATCGTGTACACGCGCTGGGACTACACCGACCGCGACGACTGCCTCGGTTCGCACTTCTGGATCTGCTACCCCGACGGCCGCGACCCGCGCGCGCCGCACGGCAACTACCCGCAGCCCTGGCACACTTTCGCGGACAACGAACACGGCGACCACAACGCCCAGTCCTACCGGCCCGCCTGTTCCTGCATGGAATCGCGTCTGCCGATGACGGAAATGGGCATCCGCGCGATTCCCGGCTCCACCCGTTATCTGCTCACCGCGGCGCCGCACCACGGCGAGTCGTTCGGGGCGATCTGCCGCCTGGACCTCGCCGCGGGCGACGAATACGGCCACGGCGACCTGACGCGACTCACGCCGTACGCGCCGTATCCGGAAAGCGAAGCGTCCCCGCGCGGGCAGTACGAATACGGCACTGCCTGGCCGGTGAACGAAAACCTCTACTTCTGCACCCGCTGGGAGGACGTGGTGCTGCGCGACCGCTTCGGCAACGAAGAACTGGTGGTCGCGCGCGAACATCTGCCAGGCGGATACGATCCGCGGCTGCGCCTCACGCACGCGCGCCCGACGGACGCGCGTCGTCGTCCGCCCGTCATTCCCCAGCAGACGGCGCAAGGCGCGGACAACCGCGCGAAAAAGCGCCGTGCCGTCATATCCGTGCTGGACGTGCGGCAAAGCGAATTGCCTTTCCCGACGAACCGCGCGCCCACGCGCCTGCGCGTGCTGCAGGCCATCGTCAAGCCCGATCCCTGGATGGACCGCCCGTACGTCGGCTACGAGCCGGAAAACTGCCCGCGCATTCCGTTGGGCACGGTGCCGATCGAGGACGACGGCAGCTGCCATTTCTACGCGCCCGCGGGCAAGCAGTTCATATTCCAGGTGCTCGACGCGGACGGGGCCGCGATCCAGACCATGCGCTCCACGGCGTTCGTGCATCCAGGCGAATACCTTTCCTGCACGGGGTGCCACGAGCCGAGGCGGAAGGCGCCCGTCCAGAAGGCGCATCGCCCGAAGGCGTTGCTGCGCGCGCCGTCCGAACTGGAACCGGAAGGCATCGGCGTGGAGCCGATCACCTTCGCGCGTCTCGTCCGGCCGGTTCTCGCGCGCACCGTGGAAAAGCTTTCGTTCCCGGACGGGAAGAAGCCGACGGACCTCTCGTACCGGGGACTGCGCGACTGGACGTTCCATTTCAACGGCGGCTTCGCCGGCAGCGTCATGCAGAAGAACACGGGCGGATCGCGGTCCATTCCCGGGCGCGTGGGCGCGGCGGCGTGCCGCCTCGGACGGGCGCTTTTGGCACCGGAGAACAAGGCGAAAATCCCCGAAGCGGATCGCCGCCGCATCACCTTGTGGCTGGACGCGAATTCCCTTTACTACGGGGCCTTCTACAACTTCGAGGCGCAGGAGAAGGGCGACGAAATCGTGTGGCCGATTCTCGACGTCGACCCCGACAATCCCCTGGAGGACTGCGAATGAAACGCATTGCGGCGAAATGGGTCGTGCCGTTCGGCGCGTTGGCGGTTTGCGGTTTGGGGTTCTTGCTTTTCCCGCCGACCAACGCGCGCGGGGCGGGCCGCGTCCCGAAACGCGAACCGTTCGTCGAGACGGCGAAATTCCGCTTCACGGCGCATCTGCTGCCGCGCATGGTCCCCGACGCCGCCCACGTGGCGGCGGCGGTGACGGTGGCGGACCGCGCCACGGGCGCGTCGCGCGACGAACTTCTGCCGGACGGTTCTTCCGTCCAGCGCGGCATCGCGCTTTCGCCGGACGGGCGCTTCGTCTACACCGTGCACGGAATCGGCCGCTACAAACTGCCCGCCACGCAACTGGAGCGAGGATGGCAGTGTTCGTCCGCGTTGAGCGTGTTCGACGCCCGAACGGGCGCGTACCTGAACACGGTCTCGCTCGACGACGAAACGCGCGGCGCGGCCAATCCGTGGAGCGTGGCCGTCACGCCGGACGGACGCCGGATTCTGGTGACGCACGCCGGCACGGGCGAACTGTCGGTCATCGACCGCGCGGCGTTCCACAAGCGGTTCTCCGAGCGCATGGCTGATCCGGACCTCGTCGCCGATTTCTCATTCCTGCGGGGCGTTCGCGAGCGGGTCGACCTGAAAGGCGACGGGCCGCGGGAGATTCTTCGCGTCGACGACCGTTCCGCGACGATCGACCTGCACTTTTCGGATTTCACCGCCGAGGTGCGGTTCGACGAGGACAACCGGGTGGTGCACGCGCCCAAGGCGCGCGCGACCGCCTGGGATTCGGCGCGGCGGGGGGAATTTCTTTTCAACGACGCGAAAGCGTGCTTCCAGCAATGGCAAAGTTGCGCGAGCTGCCATCCCGACGGCGGAAAGGACGGTTTGAAATGGGACTTGCGCGGGGACGGCGTGGGCAATCCGAGGAACACGATTTCCCCCGCCGACGGCGTGCACGACCGCATGGCCTGCGTGGCGGGATCCTACGAAGAGGACCTGTTCGCGGAAATGCCCGAAGGCGGCGCCCGGAACCTGTTCGATTTCGTGTCGACGCTTCCGCGCTCGGGAGACGGGCGGGCCTGCGCGAAGTGATTCCGCCGCCGCATGGCGGTTGCCAGAACGGGTTGCGGCGGCGCGACGATTTTGGTATACTTCCCCTCCCGTTGACGCGAAAGGCATTTTGAAACATGTGGAATTACACGGAGAAGACGTTGGACCACTTCCGGAATCCCCGGAACGTGGGCAAAATCGACCATCCCGACGGCACGGCCACGGTTGGTTCGCTGGCATGCGGCGACGCGCTCACGTTCCAGTTCAAGCTGGACGAAGCGGGCAAAATCAAAGAGGCGAAGTTTCAGACCTTCGGCTGCGCGAGCGCCATCGCGTCGAGTTCGGCGCTCACCGAAATGGTGATCGGCAAAACGCTTGACGAGGCGAAGAAGATCACCAACAAGGAAATCGCCGACTACCTGGGCGGTCTGCCGCCGCAGAAGATGCATTGCAGCGTGATGGGCCGCGAGGCCCTGGAGGCCGCCATCAAGAACTACGAAACCGGCGAAAAGACCGACCGCAACCTCGAGGACGAAATGCTCTGCACCTGCTACAGCGTGAGCGAAAACGAGGTTCGGCGCGTCATCACCGAAAACCAGCTCACGACGGTCGAGGAAGTGACGAACTTCACCAAGGCCGGCGGCGGTTGCGGCAAGTGCAAGGACAAGATCGCGGCGCTTCTGAAAGAGATCAACGGCTGATGAAAATCGGATTCGACAACGAGAAGTACCTGCGCGAGCAGGGCGACGAAATCCGGCGCCGGGCGGCGAAATACGGCAAGCTCTACCTCGAGTTCGGCGGCAAGCTGATGAACGATTTCCACGCGGCGCGCTGCCTGCCAGGCTACGATCCGAACGTGAAGCTGCGGCTGCTGCAGTCGCTCAAGGACCAGGCGGAAATCGTGCTGGCGATTTTCGCGGGCGACATCGAGCACAAGAAAATGCGCGCGGATTTCGGCATTTCCTACGCGGACGACGCACTGAAGCTCATCGACGACCTCAAGGCCCTCGGCCTGCTGGTGCGCGGCGTGGTGATCACGCGCTACACCGGCCAGATCGCGGCGCAGCAGTTCCGCACGCGCCTCGAACGCCGCGGCATCCAGGTGTGGTTTCACTACGTCACGCAGGGCTATCCGGCGGACGTGGAGACGATCGTGTCCGAGGAGGGCTACGGGAAAAACGAATACATCCACACGGAGCGCCCGATCGTGGTCGTCACGGCGCCGGGACCGGGATCCGGCAAGTTCGCCACCTGCCTTTCGCAGATCTACCACGAATACCGCCACGGTTTCAAGGCCGGCTATTCGAAGTTCGAGACGTTCCCCGTGTGGAACGTGCCGCTCGAGCATCCGCTCAACGTCGCGTACGAGGCGGCCACGATCGACCTCAACGACTGCAACATGATCGATCCGTACCATCTCGCGGCCTACGGCAAGACGACCGTGAACTACAACCGCGACGTGGACGCGTTTCCGCTGCTGCGGGCGATTTGGGAGAGAATGACGAAAAAGGAATGCCCGTACAAGTCGCCTACGGACATGGGCGTGAACCGCATCGGGTTCGGCATCGTGGACGACGAAATCGTGCGCGAGGCGTCCAAACAGGAGGTGATCCGCCGCTATCTGCGCCAGCAGTGCGATTTCGCCGAAGGCGTGGTGGACCGCGAAAGCGTGAACCGCGCCGAAGCGCTGATGCGCAAGCTCGACCTGAAGACGGAAGACCGCATTCCCGTGGAAGCGGCGCGGCGCGCGGCGCAGGTGGCCCAGGCGGCCGGCAAGGGCAAGGCGGGCGGCAACATCGTTTCCGGCGCCGCCGTGCAGCTCAAGGACGGCCGCATCGTGACCGGCCGCAATTCGGACGAAATGCACGCCTGCGCGGCCATGATGCTCAACGCGGTGAAGACGCTCGCGGGCATTCCCGAGCAGATTCCCCTGATCGCGCCCGGCATCATCCAGTCGATCACGCACATGAAGCACGACATCCTCAAGGGCGGCTACACCTCGCTCAACCTCGACGAGGCGCTGATCGGCCTGGCGATTTCGTGCACGGTGAATCCCGCGGCGCAGATCGCCGCCGAGAAGCTGAACGAGCTGCGCAAGTGCGAAGTGCATCTCACGCACATGGCGACGCCCGGCGACGAGGCCGGCTTGCGCCGTCTCGGCTGCCGTTACACCTGCGATCCGTATTTCGCTTCCTCCGCGCTGTTCACGGCGCGCCAATGAAAGGAACCCCATGAAGAAGCTCGCCATCCTTCTCGCGCTTTCGGCGGTTTTCGCCGGCTGCCGCCGCGCCGACGTGCGCGATTTCACGATTTCGATTCCCGACATGACGCCGCAGCACGAACAGCAGATCAAGGCCGCGCTCGCGCCCTACGGCGGCGTGGTGAAGACGTCGTACAGGTTCGACCACCAGGCGAAGACGCTTTTCCTGCAGTTCGACTCCATGCAGATCGCCAAGAAGAACATCGAAATGGCCATCGCCGAAACGGGGCTTGCCGCCAACGGCGTCACGCCCGCATCCGTGGGGAAGTGAAGTGGACGTCAAAATCAAGTGGTTGAAGGTGAAGGGCACCTGGCGCGAGGTGGCGGACGCCGCCCGCACCACGATCCGCATGGAGGAGGGACAGAAGGATCCTTCTTCGAAGTGGAAAAAGCGCATTCTCCTCGCCGAGCATTCGCCAATACGAAAGTTGACCTTCGGCTGGAAGTGGAGCAATCTCCCGTATTGGGTGAGCGTCCACTTCGTGCGCCACAAATTCGGCATCGAGCATTTCGTTTCCACCCAGCGCACGGACCGCACGGGCACGGACCGCACGGGTGCGCGTCAGGACACGCCGGTGGAACACGAGTGTTTCGCGAACGCGCAGGCGATTCTGTTCATGAGCCGGCGGCGGTTGTGCGGGCAGGCCAGTCCCGAGACGCGCGCCGCCTGGAAGATGGTGGTGGACGAAATCGCCAAAAAGGAACCAGAGCTCGCCGAGAAGTGCGTGCCGGAGTGCGTTTACCGCGGTTTCTGCCCCGAATTCAAGAGCTGCGGGTTCGCCGAAACAAAGGCGTTCAAGGCGCTGGTCGAGCGCTACCGCAGCGTGGACTGATCTTCCCGGAGACGCCATGAAAAAGTTCGCCGTTGCCGCCGCTTTCGTCGCCGCCGTCGCGGCGGCGTTCGTCCTGGGGCGCTTTTCGCGTCCAGCCGTCGAGCCCCAGGCGTCCGCCGAGCCGGACGACGCGTGCCGTCCTCGGCAGGCCGCGCCCGTCGATCCCACGAACGCGCTCAAAGCGCAGATCGCGGCGCTGAAGAAGAAAGTCGCCGCGCTGGAGCGCGAGAAGGAAACCGCGACCGAGACGGAGAAGCCGGCGGAAGAACCCCTGCCGGAAGCCGAAACGCCGCCGACCGCCGAGCGCGCTCGCCCCATGCCGGGTCCCTTCGGTTCGCTGGCGGAAATCCGCAAAAACGACCCGGCGCGCTACGCGGAAATCACCAACAACATGGCGCGGTTCGAGGCGCGGCGGCTCCATCGCGCGCAGTCGCGGCTCGACACGCTGGCGCAGGTGTCCACGGACGGCTTCACGCAGCGGGAAAGGGAAACGCACGACCAGTTGCAGGAACTGCTCGTGCGGCGCGAGGAACTGTCCGCGCGGATGCGCGCCGCGATGGAAGACGAATCCGTCACGGACGAGGACCGCCGGGCGGCGTTCGACGCCATGCGCGAACTCCACGAAGACATCCGCCGCCTGGAGCGACAGGAGCGCAACGCGCTGCTGACCGCCACGGCGAAGAACCTGGGACTCGCCGGCGAGGACGCGGCCGCGTTCGTCGACACCGTGAAGACGATTTACGAGGTGACGGGCATGGAAGACCGCGGCCCCGGCGGCCACGGCCCCGGCCGGCACGGCGACCGTCCGCCGCGGGAGCGGTAGGTTGCCGCGCGCCGCCGGAACGCACGTCGGAAAGGAGACCGAGAATGAAGAAAACCACGTTGCTTTTCGCGCTTGCGTCGTCCGCCTGCGCGTTCGCGGGCGCGCTGGAAGACGGATTCGCGAATCCGCCGAACGAAAACAAGCCCCGCGTGTGGTGGCATTGGATGAACGGCAACGTCTCCAAGGCGGGCATCACGGCCGACCTGGAGGCGATGGCGAAAGCGGGAATCGGCGGCGCGCACCTCTTCGACGTCGGCTGCGACATCCCGGCCGGCCCCGTGGCGTTCAACACGCCCGCGTGGGACGAACACGTGACGTGGGCGGCGAAGGAAGCGGAACGGCTCGGACTGGAAATCACGCTCGTCAACTCGTCGGGCTATTCGTCCTCCGGCGGACCGTGGGTGAAGCCCGAAGACGCGATGAAGTCCGTGACGTTCTCGGAAGCCGTCGTGAAGGGCGGCGAAACGTTCGCCGGCGTTCTGCCGCCGAAAGGCAAGGAGTCGGGGTTTTACGCCGACGTCGCGACTTTGGCGTTTCCCTTGCCGCCGTCCGAAAACGAGGGCGGCGCCGACGCGACGCTTTTGTCCACGGCGATCGGCACGAACGAGTTTCTCGTGTCCGCGTCGAAACCGTACGTGGCGTACGGCTTCACGTTGTCCATCACCTACGACGTGTGGCGCTGGGACCAGGCGCTCAAGGCGACGGTGTGGACGAGCGACGACGGCAAGGATTTCGCCTTGGCGGAAGAAATCGACGACATGGTCTGCCGCGAGGGCCATTGCGACTGCCACGTCGGCAACGGCGAGAAGAAGCTGGTGGCGTTCTCGAAACCCGCGTCCGGCCGCTTCTTCCGCGTGAAGCTCGCATTCCCGCACGACGCCCCCACGCCGATCAACTTCGAAGTGAAGCATTTCGCGCTGGACAAGCGCACCGCGCTCGCGGGCATGAACACGGCCACCTACCGTCTGCGCGGCGACGTGCCCGAAACGAAAGGCGGGATCGGGCGCGACCGCGTCGTGCCGCTCAAGAGCGTCGTGGACGTCACCGACAAACTCGATCCCGCCACGGGCAGGGTGGCGTGGACCGCGCCCAAGGGCGGCGCCTGGTGCCTGATGCGCGTCGGCTGCGCCTACAACGGCGCGAAGTGCGGCCCCGCCTCCAAGTTCGGCGTCGGACCCGAGGTGGACAAATTGGACGCCGCGGCCGTCGGCCGCCACTTCGACGCGTACGTGGGCAAGTTCGCCAAACTGCCGGCGGTGAAGGCCACGCTCGTGGACAGCTACGAAGTTGGTTGCCAGAATTGGACGCCGGGTCTTGAAAAGAAGTTTCTGGCGCGCTGGGGCTACTCCTTCGTGCCGTATCTCGCGTGCTTCTCCGGGCGCATCGTCGAGGGCGTAGGCCCGAGTTCCGACGCCTTCCGCGATTTCCGCCGCCTGATCGCCGAACTCTTCGCCGAGAACTACGCGGGCGGTCTCCGCAAAAAATGCAAAGACGCCGGCATCGAACTCGCCATCGAGCCCTACGGCAATTCGCCGGCGGACAACACGAGCTACGCCATGAACGTCGACGTCCCGATGACGGAATTCTGGGTGAAGAAGGGCGACGCGCTGCCGGAAGGCCTGTCCGGAACCGGCGAGCGCGCCGTCGCCGGCGCCGCGCATTTCTGGGGCAGGAAACACGTGGACGCCGAAGCGTTCACCGCGCATCCGGACCACGGCGGCAAATGGCTCAAGGATCCGTTCGGACTCAAGGCGATCGGCGACTGGGCGTACGCCTGCGGCGTCACGCGCATGGTCTACCACCGCTGGGCGCACCAGCCGTGGACCGAGCCCGCGCGGCTCCCCGGCATGACGATGGGCCAGTGGGGCACGCACTTCGAGCGCACCGAAACGTGGTGGCCGATGGTTGGGCCGTGGCTCAAATACCAGGCGCGCTGCCAGTTCATGCTCGAACAGGGCATTCCGGTGGCGGATCTGCTCTATTACGTGGGCGACGACGCGCCGAACTCCGGCATTCCCGCCAATCCCTCGAAGAAGCTCGCCTGGGACGCGATCGGCGCGGACGGCCTCAAGGCGCTCATGGTCGCAAATGGCCGGCTCGTTTCGCCCGGCGGGGCCAGCTACGCGCGGCTCGTGGTGCCGGAAAAAGCGCGCATTCTGCCGGAATCGCTGAAAGAACTCGGCCGCTTGCGCAAAGCAGGCGCCACGTTCGTGCACGGCGGCCGTTGCGACGACGGCATCATGCCGGACGTGGTCGTGTACGGCGCGGAAAAGCCCGTGAACTGGATACACCGTTCGCTGCCGGACGGACGGGAACTGTATTTCGTCGCCTACGGCGGCGACGACGCGGCGACGATCGGCTGCTCGTTCCGCCAAAACGGCCGCGCACCCGAAATCTGGGACGCCGAAACGGGCGAGATCGCGCCCGCCGCGCGTTGGCGCGCGAAGGACGGACGCGCGGAAGTCGAACTCGACTTCAAGCCGTGCGGCTCCGCGTTCGTGGTGTTCGGCAAGCCCGCGAAGAACGCGCTGCCGAAGGAAATCAAGCCCGCCAAAAAGTCCGCTCCGAAGCGGACGGTGCCGGTGGAAGGGCCGTGGACGCTCAAGTTCCCGCAGGGATGGGGATGCCCGGAATCCATGCCGTTGAAGACGTTGGCGTCCTGGACGACGCTGCCGGGCGAGGCGCGCTATTTTTCCGGCATTGCGCAGTACGTGCACGTCGGCGCGGATCTCCGCGCGGCGCTGGGCGACGTCGCGGGCAAGCGCGTGTGGCTCGATCTGGGCGACGTGAAGAATCTCGCGGAAGTGACCGTGAACGGCAAAACCTTCGAGCCCCTGTGGCGGCCGCCGTTCCGCCTGGACGTCACGGACGCGCTGGCTGCGTCCAAGGACCGTTTCACGCTGTCCGTGCGGGTGGCGAACCTGTGGCCGAACCGTCTCGTGGGCGACGCGAAAAAGCCCATGGACCACGAGACGTTCTCCGACGTCTGGCGGCGGAACGCGATCCGGGAAATCCCGGCGTGGGTGCGGGAAGGCAAGCCGTCGCCGACGGGACGCTTCACGTTCACGACGTGGGACCATTGGCGGGCGACGGACGATCTGCTTCCCTCCGGTCTGCTCGGACCGGTGAAACTGGAAGTCGTCGGGCGGTGAACGCCCGATTGGAACAATCGCGTTCCGTTTGACGTGCGCGTTCCGCTTGTGTATACTTGCATCCAAGTGGGCAGTTCGTTCAACAACCAAGGAAAAGAAAATGATCGACATAAGCAGAAGAGGTTTCATGGGCGCGGGCGCGGCGTTTTTCGCGGCGGCCGGTTTGTCGGCGCACGGCGCCGAAAAGAAGGAGACGATCCAGGGCTTCGACGAGCGCGACGCCGGCAAGCTCGAAGCCAAGAAGTGGGAACCGTTTTCCGACAAGAAGGTGCGCGTGGGCATCGCGGGCGAGGGCTTCTGCGCGTTCGGATCCCAGTTCGGCTACCAGACGTGCCCCAACGTCGAGGTCGTCGCCTGCACGGACCTGGATCCCGTCCGCCGCAAAGCGCTCCAGGAACGCGTGAAGGCGCAGAAGGCCTACGAGAGCTGCGAGGAGATGATCAAGCACGCCGCCGAGGACAAACTCGACGCCGTCTACGTGGCCACGGACGCGCGCAGCCACGTCCAGCTCGCGATCATGGCGTTGGAGCACGGTCTCCACGTCACGACCGCCGTGCCGGCGTTCCTCGGCAAGGACCAGCTCGAGTTCGTGCCGAAACTCGTCGACGCGGTGAAGCGGTCCGGCAAGCTCTACATGATGAACGAAACGACGGCGTTCCGTCCCGAGTGCTACGCGATGCGCAAGCTCTACGAAAGGGGCAAGCTCGGCGCCGTCACCTACACGGAAGGCGAATACTTCCATCCGGGCGGGAACAATCCGGACGCCGCCAAGAACCTTCCGCACGACCATTTCAGCTACAAGGCGTGGCGTTGGGGTCTGCCGCCGCAGTACTACCCCACGCACTCCAACGGCTTCTACACCTGCGTGACGCACAAGCGCTTCACCGAGGTGACCTGCACTGGCGTCGCGTCGCTCAAGTTCCCGTACCGTCCCGAGGCGAAGAACGAATACGGCAACCCCTATGGCAGCGAATACGCGATGTTCAAGTGCGAGGACGGTTCCGCCGCCCGCATGCTCGTGGCGTGGGACAATCCCGGCTACGGCGCCGAAATCGGCCGCATCTGGGGCCAAAAGGGCTGCTACGTGCCCGAGAAAGGCGGCTACCGCGGTTGGTTCGAGGACGAGGTGAAGAAAGATTCTTCCTACCTCAAGCCCCGTCTCGCTCCCGGCATGGACCTTGGCGGACACGGCGGCAGCCACGGGTATCTCACGGACGATTTCGTCCGCGGCATTTTGCTGAAGGACCACAAGGTTTGCGTCGACGTCGTCACCGCGCTCAACATGACGCTTGGCGGCGTGTACGCCCACCTTTCGGCGATGAAGGGCGGAGAGACGCTGAAGATACCCGAAGTCTCGCTTTGATCCATCCGAAATCTGGTAAAACGTCAGCGCGCCGATCGGCTTTTCTGCCGTCGGCGCGTTGTCTTCGATATTGTCTTTGGCGTGCGAAAAGGACTCGGTTGTGGTAAAATGTGCGCCATGAAAACAAAAGTCCTGCTTGTTTGTCTGTCCGCGTGCGCGTTCGCGCATGCCGAATTCACCTGCGCGCTCACCGATCCGCTGGAATGGATCTATCCCGATTCCGAGGTCGCGGAGGCGGCCCCGTTCGCGGAGACCGACGTGCCGCTCGGCGGCGTGGCGGACGTGAACGTGCTCTTCAACGGGCTCGAGCCCGGCAAGCCCGTGTCGGTTTCCGCCGACGCGCCCGACGCCGAATGGTTTCGTTTCGTGGAAGTGTTCGTGGACCGCAACACCGGTCTCCACGGGTTCACGGCGAAGCCCGCCGAGACGAACACGTGGTCCGTGCGCAAGGCGCCGTATCGGGCGTACGAGGCGCTGGCGCCGATCGCGGGCGGCGCGTTCACGCCCACGGGCGCCACGGCGGCAGTGCGGTTCAAGCTCAAGAAGTTTCCCGCGAAGCGCGGCGCGTTCGCCGTGAACTTCGTCTTCGCTCAGGGAGCGCAGTCCGTCCGGCGGGCGTTCAAGGTGAACGTGCACGGCGCGCGCGTGCCGGACGTCGGCCGCGGCAGCTTCAAGTACACGAACTGGTTCAACCTGACGGACATGGCCACGCGCCACGGGCTCGAACTCTGGAGCGACGCGCATTTCGAAATGATCGGCCGCTACGCCAAGCTCGCCGCGGAAGGACGCCAGAACTGCGCTTGGATTCCGCTGTCGAACGTGTTCGACGTGAAGGACGGCACGCCCGTCCTGAACGAAGCGCGGCTCGCGCGCATCGTGGACGTCTACACGGCCGCCGGCATCTGGTGGATCGAAGGCGGTCATCTCTGCCGTTTCAACGGCGGCTGGGGCGCGAAGAATTTTCTGCCGCTTTTTTCCAAGAACGTGAGCACCACGCCCGCAGGCGCGGCCGACGTCGCGCGGATCGCGGTTCCGCTCGTGGCGGCCGTCGAAAAGCACGGCTGGAAGGACCGCTGGATCCAGCACGTGGCCGACGAGCCGGACGTGGTGAACGCCGCCGAGTACCGTCAGACGTGCGCGATCGCGCGGCGCTACATGCCCGGCGTGAAGATGATGGACGCCGTCGAAAACTGCGCCGTCGCGGGCGCGCTGGACATGCTGTGCCCGAAGGTGGACATGTGGCAGAAGGACCGCGCGGCGTTCGATTTCCAGCGCACGAACTGCCACGACTCCGTGTGGTGCTACACCTGCTGCGTGCCCGGCGGCCGTTGGCTCAACCGCACGCTCGACTGCCACTTGCTGAAACCGCTGTACGTGTTCTGGTGCTGTTCCGAATTCGGTCTGGACGGCTTTCTGCACTGGGGCTACAACATGTACCAGAAAAACCACGATCCGTTCAACAACACCACCGTGGACAACTGGGGCACGAACGGCGGCAGCGCGTTGCCGCCCGGCGACACGCACGTCGTGTACCCGGGGGCCGTCGGCCCGTGGTCCGGCGCGCGTTTCGAGGCGACGCGCCAGGGCGTGGAGGACTATGAACTGCTCGAACAGCTCCGCCGTCGCGACGCCGCGAAATTCGGCGAACTGTCGCGTCGGATCGTGCGCTCGTTCAACGACTACGAGCTGGACGTGAAGCTCTACCGAGCCACGCGCCGCGAAATCCTTTCCGCGCTCGACTGACGGGAGAACACATGCAAAAACACGCAGTTCGGTGGGTGGCGGCGGCGGCGTTGGCCGTCGTCGGCGGGGTCGCCGCGGCGGCGACGGCACCCGGGTTTTCCAAGGCGCGTCCAGTGTGGCCGGAAGGCCGCGAGACGGAGATGAACTGCCACGTCGGTTTCCGCGGCGAATTCGACTGGCAGGGCGGCGATTTGACGCTGAAGCTGGCGGGCTGTT
>JAKSOX010000039.1 GCA_024405335.1 Kiritimatiellia bacterium | reverse complement strand
ATGGGCATGCGCACGCTGCGCGAGGACGGCATGCTGAAGGTGGCGAGCGGCATGACGTCGCTCAAGGAAGTCATCCAGACGACGATGGGCGACGCCGACTGACGTCGCCAGCGGCATACGCTTTCATTCCCAAAACAAGGAGCAGACCATGGCAACAGAAATCACGATGAAGGAACTTCTCGACGCGTCCATCGAAAACGGCGGCAGCGACTTGCACATCCGCGCGTACATGCCGCCGGAACTGCGCGTGCACGGCGAACTGATGCCGCTGGCGGACGAAAACCTCGAGCCCGAGGACACGTTCAAGCTGTGCCAGGAGATTTCCACGCCCGAGCAGATGGAGGAAGTGGAAAAGAACGGCGGCGCCGACTTCGCCCTCGCGCACGAATCCGGCACGCGTTTCCGCGTCTCCGTGTTCAAGGAACGCAAACGCTACGGCGCGGTGCTCCGCACGATTCCCTCGAAGCTCTTCACGCTCGACGAAATCGGCCTGCCGCCCACCGTGAAGGAACTGCTCTTCAAGCCGCGCGGCCTCATCCTCGTGACCGGCCCGACCGGCTCCGGCAAGTCCACCACGCTCGCGTCGATGCTGAACGTGATCAACGAAGAGCGCGGCGTGCACATCATCACGATCGAAGACCCGATCGAATACTACCACAAATCCAAGAAGTCGCTCGTGACGCAGCGCGAAGTCGGCGACGACGTGCCGTCCTTCGCCGAGGCCATCCGCCGCGCCTTGCGCCAGGACCCGGACGTGATCCTCGTGGGCGAAATGCGCGACCTGGAAACGATCGGCGCGGCCATCACCGCCGCCGAAACGGGCCACTTGGTGTTCGGCACGCTGCACACCACCGGCGCCGCGGAAACGGTGGACCGCATCGTGGACGCGTTCCCGACCAACCAGCAGGCGCAGGTGCGCACGCAGCTCGCCGCCGGCCTCCAGGCCGTGATTTCCCAGATCCTGCTGCCGAAGCTCGACGAGAACGGCGAGGTCCACGGCCGAATCGCCGCGTTCGAAATCATGGTGTCCACGGACGCCATCCGTTCGCGCATCCGCGACAACAAGACGAACATGATCAAGTCCGACCTCCAGACGGGCGCCAAGTTCGGCATGGTCACGCTCGACAACTGCCTGCTCGACCACTACATGAACGGTTTCATTTCCTACGACGAACTCATCACGAAGTCCCAGGACCCGGACACCGTGGTGGCCAAGCTCAAAGAACAAATGGGGCGTTAAACGATGGACGAAGAAGCGAAGAAGCAGCCGCTCGACCCGCTGCTGGATCTGCTGGTCCAGAACGGCGTGCTCGACGACGACCAGATCGAGGCGATTCTCGAAGAGCAGCGCACCGGCGGCGGCAAACCGCTGCGCCAGATTCTGCTCGACGGCGAATACGTCTCGGAAGACGATCTCATCGGCATGATGGCGGCGAGCCAGGGGTGCGAGGTCATCGACCTCGCCAACCTGAACCTCGACGCCGACATGATGCAGAACTTCTCCGCTTCCGCGGCGCGCCAGTACAACGTGCTGCCCGTCGAACAGGACGACACGAGCATCACGCTGGCGATTTCAGGGCTCATGGACCCGCGCATGGCCGACGAACTGTCGTTCGTGCTCGGCAAGGAAATCCGCTTCGTGATGGCGCGCGAGGAGGATCTCGCGAACCGCCTCGCGCAGTACTACGGCGACGCGTCTTCCTCGATCGCGGACATGCTCAAGTCCCTCGGCTCCGAAATGGACGAAGAGGGCGCGGACGCCAACACGAACGACGTCGCCTCGCTGGAAGGCGCGGCGAACAACAACGCCGTGGTGCGGCTCGTGAACATGATCCTGTACCAGGGCGTGGTGGACCACGCGTCCGACATCCACCTGGAGCCGTTCGAAAAGGAATTCAAGATCCGCTACCGCGTCGACGGCGCGCTGTACGAAATGAAGGCGCCCGAAGTGTCGATGGCGCAGGCCATCACCTCCCGCGTGAAAATCATGGCCGGCCTCAACATCGCCGAACGCCGCGTCCCGCAGGACGGCCGCATCGCGATCACCGTGGCCGGGCGCCCCGTGGACCTCCGCGTGAGCTGCCTGCCCACGTCCTACGGCGAATCGGTGGTGATGCGTATTCTCGACCGCGGCTCCGTGTCGCTGGACCTCGAAAACGTCGGCCTGCCGGAAGACGTGTACGAGCAGATCACGATGGACATCGAGAAGCCGAACGGCATCATCGTGGTGACCGGCCCGACCGGTTCCGGCAAGACGACGACGCTCTATTCCATCCTCCGCCGCATCAACACCGTGGACCTCAAGCTGCTCACGGCCGAGGAACCGGTGGAATACGACATGGACGGCATCGTGCAGGTGCCGATCAACTACGACACGGGCAACACGTTCCCGAAAGTGCTCCGCGCCTTTCTGCGTCAAGACCCGGACGTGATGATGATCGGGGAAATCCGCGACCTGGAAACGGCCGAAATCGCCATCCAGGCCGCGTTGACGGGCCACTTGGTGTTTTCCACGCTGCACACCAACGACGCCGCCGGCGCCGTGATGCGTTTCGTGGACATGAACGTGCCGCCGTACATGGTGGCCTCCACCCTCGAGGCCGTGCTCGCGCAGCGACTTCTGCGCACGTGCTGCAAGGAGTGCAAGGAGGGCTACGAGCCGGACGACGAAGCGCTCGACCGCATCAAGCTTTCCCGCGAGGAAATCGGCGGCCGCCCGTTCTATTTCGGCAAGGGCTGCAAGGTGTGCAACGGCACGGGCTACAAGGGCCGGAAGGCCATCTTCGAGTACCTGCGCGTCGGCAACGCGATCCGCGAGCTGATCAACAAGCGCGCGCCCACGCTGATCATCCGCGACAAGGCCCGCGAGCTCGGCATGCGCACCATGCGCGAAGACGGCGTGCGCGCCATCCTCGACGGCTACACCACGATGGACGAAGTCCTGCGTTACACCTGACGCCCGAAGGAGGGCTGCCATGACGAAATTCCGCTGGGTGGTCTGCGCGATGCTGTTCGCGGCCACGACCGTGAACTATCTCGACCGCCAGGTGCTGAGCTTGACCTGGAAGGACTTCATCGCGCCGGAATTCAACTGGACGGACGCCGACTACGGCATCATCACCGGCTACTTCTCGCTCATCTACGCGGTCTGCAATCTGTTCGCCGGCAAGTTCGTGGACTGGCTGGGCAACAAAAAGGGCTACCTGTGGGCGATCGCCGTGTGGTCCGCGGCGGCGTGCCTGCACGCCGCGTGCGGCGTCGCCACGGCCAAGATCGCGTCGTTGTTCGCGCTGGCGGCCACCACGGTTTCCGTGTGGCTTTTCCTCGCGTGCCGGTGTTTGCTGGCGCTGGGCGAGGCGGGGAACTTCCCGGCCGCGATCAAAGTGACGGCTGAATACTTCCCGAAGAAGGACCGCGCGTTCGCGACGTCCATCTTCAATTCGGGTTCGTCAGTGGGGGCGCTCGCGGCGCCGGCCACGATTCCGCTGCTGGCGAAGTTCTGGGGCTGGGAGGCGGCGTTCGTCGTCATCGGAGCGCTCGGTTTCCTGTGGATGGGGTTCTGGACGTTCCTCTACCGCAAACCTTCGGAGAACCCCCGCGTGAACGCCGCCGAACTCGCCTACGTGTCGCAGGACGACGCCGCCGCCGGGGACGCCGCCGCGCCCGCCGCCGAAAAGTCGCTTTCCTACCGCCAATGTTTCGGCCTTCGCCACACGTGGTCGCTGCTGCTCGGCCGCTTCCTCACGGACGGCGTGTGGTGGTTTTTCCTGTTCTGGACGCCTGGCTACCTTTCGGACCGCTACGGCTACAAGAGCTCGTCCGGCATGGGCATGGTCCTCGTGGTGACGCTCTACGCGATCGTCACGTTCGCGTCGATCGGGCTGTGCAAGCTGCCCACGTGGTTCGTGGACCGCAAGGGCATGAACCCGTACGAAGGCCGCATGGCCGCGATGTTCGTCTTCGCGTGCTTCCCGCTGCTCGCCTTGGGCGCGCAACCGCTGGGCGCCTTCAGCGCGTGGTGGCCGGCCGTGCTGATCGGCCTGGCCTGCGCGGGCCACCAGGCGTGGAGCGCCAACGTCTACTCCGTGGTGGGCGACAGGTTTCCGCGGTCTTCCATCGCGACGCTCACGGGCATCGCGTCCTGCGCGTCCGGCTTCGGCAGCTTCCTCGTGAACGTGTGCGCGGGCCGGCTTTTCACCTATGCGGCCGGCCAGGGCGCCGCGTTCGCCTATTGCGGCTACACTGGCAAGGACGCCGGCTACATGATCGTGTTCACCTACTGCGCTGTCGCGTATCTCGCCGGCTGGGCGTGCATGAAGGCGCTCGTGCCCCGCTACGAACCCGTCCGCGTGTGAGACGAAGAGTTGCCTTGAACGCGGCAACCCGCTGAATTTAAATGCGCGCTTGGCATAGATGGCGGCGGGTTGTTGTGGTATAATGTCAAGCGTTTCGGGGTCTGTTCCCAGCGTTGATTTCAGGATGAGGAGGAATTTGTCGGAATGAGAATCGTTTTCATGGGATCGTCGCAGGCGTCGGCGACGTGTTTGCGCGCCATCTTGCGTTTGCCCGGCTTGCAGGTGGTGGGCGTGGTGACGCAGCCGGACCGGCCCGCCGGCCGCGGGCGCGAGCTCACGCCGTGTCCGTGCCGCGCCTACGCGGCCGAGCGCGGCATCTCGCAATGCATCACGCCCGAGAACGTGAACGCGCCCGAGGCGCTCGCGCAGATCCGCGCCTGGAAGCCGGACGTGGTGGTGGTGGTGGCCTTCGGCCAGTTCCTCCGCGAGGAGCTGCTTTCGCTGCCACCCAACGGCTGCATCAACTGCCATTTTTCGCTGCTGCCGAAATACCGCGGCGCGTCGCCAGTCACCGCCGCGCTGCTGGCTGGGGACGAAATCACCGGCGTGTCCGTGATCCGCATGGGCGTCGGCATGGACGACGGCCCCGTGATCCTGAAGGCCATCGAGCCGATCTATTCGGACGACACGGGCGACACGCTCATGGACAAGCTCGCCATTTGCGGCGGCGTCACGCTCGCCAAGGCGCTCAAGCTCATGGACGCCAAAAAACTGCCGCCGGAACACGAGCAGGAGGACGACAAGGCGACGTTCGCGCACAAGATCCGCAAGACGGACGGCCTCATCGACTGGTCGAAATCGTCCGACCACATCGAGAGACTGCTGCGCGCCTACACGCCGTGGCCGGGCGTGTACACGTTCCTGCCCGCGCGGTTCCGCAAGAAAGGCCAGACGGGGCGCGTGGTGGTGACGGGCGCCGAGTTCGCCAAGGTCGCCCCCGAACACCGCAGCGAACTGCCGGGCACCGTGCTCGAATGCACCAAGCGCGGCCCGGTGGTCCGCACGGGCACCACGGCGCTGCTGCTCACGTCGCTCAAGCCAGAAGGAGCGCGAGAGATGGACGGGCGTTCGTTTCTCGCTGGCCGCCAGCTCACGCCGCTCGTGGACATGTTGCTGGAAAACTGAAAAACGGTTGAAAATCGGAGGATCGAACCATGATGGTGAAAAATCTTTTGGACGCGAAACGCAAGGGGTTAGAACTGGCGGGAGACGACATCCGCGCGTTGATCGCCGCCTACACGAAAGGGGACGTGCCGGACTACCAGATGGCCGCCTTTGCGATGGCCACGTGCTGCCGCGGCATGACGGACGCCGAGACGTTTGCGCTCACCGACGCGATGCGCCTTTCCGGCGCGTGCCTCGACTGGAAGCAGCTCGACCGCCCCACGGCCGACAAGCATTCCACCGGCGGCGTGGGCGACAAGATTTCGCTCGTGTGCCAACCGCTCGCGGCCACGTGCGGCGTGGCCGTGCCGTCGCTCACGGGGCGCGGTCTCGGCCACACGGGCGGCACGGCGGACAAGCTCGACGCCATCCCCGGCTACGTCACGGGCCTGTCGCTCGCGGATTACCGCAAGGTGGTGGAAGGGTGCGGCTGTTCGCTCACGGTGCAAACCGCCGAGATCGCGCCGGCCGACAAGAAACTCTACGCGCTCAGGGACGTCACGGGCACGGTGCCCTCGCTGCCGCTCATCGTGGCGTCCATCCTTTCCAAGAAACTCGCGGAAGGTTCGGACGCGCTGGTGTTCGACGTGAAGTGCGGGCGCGGCGCGTTCATGGAAACGCAGGACGACGCGCGGGCGCTCGCGCGGGCGATGGTGTCGGCGGCCAAGGCCGCGGGGCGCAGGAGCGTCGCGCTGGTGACGGACATGAACGAACCGCTCGGCCGCGCGGTGGGCAACGCCATCGAGGTGCAGGAGGCGATCGACGTGCTCAAGGGCGCGGCGGACGCGCCGCGGGACGTGGTGGAGCTTTCCGTGGAACTCGCGGCGTGGATGGTGCATCTCGCCAAGGGACTCGACCTGGACCGCGCTCGGGAGAAGTGCCGCGAGAATCTCGCCAACGGCAAGGCGTTCGCGGTGTTCGGCGACATGGTGCGGCTGCACGGCGGCGATTTGGACGCGTTCGCGAAGCGCTGGGCGGACGTGCCGTCGCTGGAGCTCAAAATCGAGCGCGGCGGGTTCGTGGCTGAAATCGACGCGCGGGCCGTCGCGCAGGTCGCGCTCGACCTCGGCGCCGGCCGCGCGAAGGCGGAGGACGTGCCCGACCTTTCCGCGGGCGTGACGCTGCTCGCCAAGCGCGGCGACGCCGTGCGCCCGGGCCAGCCGATCGCGCGTCTCCAGGCGACGGAGCGCCGCGACCGGCTCGAACGGGCGGCCGTGGATCTGGCGGGCGCGTTCCGTTTCGCCGCCGAAGCTCCAGCGCCGATCGAACTCGTGAAGGAAACAGTTGAATGAAAAACCTGAAACTGCCGCCCAAGCGCCGCTTCCCCGGCGAAAAGCCGGTCACGGACGAGGATCGCAGAAAACGCAAGGAGCGCAGCGCCAAAATCAAGGCGATCGCCCGCGAATTCGAGGCGAAGAAGCGCGCCGTGGGCCTGAAGGCGCCGGCGCTGAAGAAGGGCTTCATGTTCTACGCCGTGGTGCTGATGGGCATGCTGCTCGTGGGCGGCGCGGTGATCCAAAGCGCGACGAAGGCCGGCGAGAAGCGTCGCGTGGACGTGAGGCGGCTGCACGCGGGCCGCAGCGTGGACGCGCTCGCCGAGGCGCTTGGACGTTTCAAATTCCACACGGGGAAATACCCCGACGCGGAGGACGGCCTCACCTGCCTTTCCCGCAACGACAACGGACTCAGGAAAAAGTATCCGGGCTGGCTCGGCCGCTACGTGCAGCGCGACATCCCCGATCCGTGGAAGCGCCCGTTCGTGTACGAGCCGGGCACCAACGGCGAAGTGGTGCTGCTCTCGTTGGGCGCGGACGGCGTGCGGGGCACGGTGGACGACGTGCTGCCGCACCCCGAAGCGTTTCTGAAGCCGTTCAGGGACACGACCTGGACGAACGACTGGGCGCCGTACGAGCGCCGTGGCATAATCGTGGTGGACATGCACCATTTGCCGGTGAAAGATTGAAGCCCGAACGGAAAGGACGCACGCATGAAGAAAAGTTGGATGGGATTGGCGGCGGCGGTTTTGGCCGGATGCTCGTGCGCGGAAAAGGCGCGCGACGACGGCGCGCTGGAGGCTGGATTCAAGAATCCCCCGCACGAGGCGAAACCGCACACGTGGTGGCACTGGATGAACGGCAACGTCACGAAGGAAGGCATCACCGCCGACCTCGAGGCGATCGCGGAGGCGGGATTGGGGGGAGTGCAGCTGTTCGACGCCGGCTGCGAAATCCCGCCCGGCCCCGTGGCGTTCAACACGCCCGCGTGGGTCGAGCACGTGAAGTACGCCGCGCAGGAGGCGCGTCGGCTCGGGCTTGAAATCGTGGTGCCGAACTGCTCGGGCTGGTCGAGTTCGGGCGGTCCTTGGAATCCCGCGTCCAACTCGATGAAGCGCGTCGTGTTCACGCAGACTCCCGTCAAGGCGGGCGAGGCGTTCAAGGGAAAGCTGCCGCAGCCGAAGGATCCGTTCGGCTTCTACGAAGATATCGCCGTTCTCGCCGTGCCGAAAGTCGGCACGGAGAAGGCGCTTTTCGGCGCGGACGAAAAACGCACGGCGGACGCGCACGCCGCCACGGCGTGGACGTTCGAACTCGACGCGCCGTACGCGGCGACGGCGCTGGAGATCGCGGTCAACCCCGCGGGCTGGATCGGCCAGCACCGCGCGTTCGCCACGATCGAAACGTCCGAAGACGGCAGCGTCTGGAACAAGGCGGACGAAGTCGTGGTGCCGATGGCGATCGATTCGATCGTCGTGAACGAAGTGCAGCGCATTCCGTTCAAGCGCGAAATCACGGCGAAGCGGTGGCGCGTCACGTTCGCGCCGCAGCGGATTCCGGGTAACGTCAAGACTTGTTCGGTGTCGCGGCTCGGCCTCGTGAACCGCGCGGTGATTCCGGGGTTCGAGGGCAAGACGTTCGCGTTGCGCGACCAGCGGCCGTATCCGGCGAATCCGTCGCTCGGGCCGGGGTTGCCGAAGGACGCGGTGGTGGACGTGTCGTCCAAAATCGCCGCCGACGGCACGCTCGAATGGACCGCGCCGGCCGGCGCGGGCGATTGGACGCTGCTGCGCATCGGCTACGCGTCGAACGGGCGCAAGAACCATCCCGCTTCCCGTTTCGGCTGCGGCTTCGAATGCGACAAGCTGAACAAGCACGCGCTCGATTTCCATTTCGAGGCGTACGTGGGAAAACTCTGCAAGGAGCTGGGCGACCTCGCCGGCGACAAGCCGAGCGGTCTCGTGGGCACGCTGGTGGACAGCTACGAAATCGGCTGCTCGAACTGGACGCAGGGTTTCGAGGACGAATTCGCGAAGCGCGCGGGCTATTCGATCCGTCCGTTCCTGCCCGTGCTGGCCGGATTCGTGGTGGGCACGGCGGATGAAACGGAAACGTTCCTGCGCGATTTCCGCCGCGTCGTTTCCGAACTCTTTTCGGAGAACTACGCCGGCGCGCTCCAGAAGAAGTGCCGAGAATACGGACTCAAGTTTTCGCTCGAACCGTACGGGAACTGTCCCGCGGACGATTTGGAGTACGGGTATTTCTGCGACGTCCCGATGAGCGAATTCTGGGTGGGCGAAAAGGAAGGTCTGGGCACGGGCAACTGCCGCATCGCGGCGTCCGTCGGCCACGTGTGGGGCAAGAAGACGGTTGGCGCCGAAGCGTTCACCGCCGGGCCCTGGGCGTTCAGCGGCAAATGGCAAAACGACCCCTGGCACGTCAAGGCGCAGGGCGACCGCGCCTACTGCGAGGGCATCAACCGCTTCATTTTCCACCGCTTCACGCACCAGCCGTGGGGCGCGGACCAGAAATACCTCCCCGGCATGACGATGGGCCAGTGGGGCACGCACTTCGACCGCACGAACACGTGGTGGCCGTACGCGAAAGACCTTTTCCGCTACATGGCGCGCTGCCAATTCCTGTTGCGCGAGGGCACGTTCGTGGCGGACGCCGCCATCTACCTGGGCGACAAGATACCCTCCACGATCGACCCCTACGACACGCGCTACGTGCCGGACGGCTGGGATTGCGACGCCGTCAACACGCGCGGCGTCGCCGCATTCCGCGTGGACGGCGACCGGATCGTCGCGCCCGGCGGAGTGCGCTACCGCGTGCTCGTGGTGCCGGACGACCCGCTCGTAGACCCGCGCGCGATCGCCGCCGTCGAAGCCGTCCGCAAGGCGGGCGGGCGCATCTGCAAATTCGCCGACATGAAGGCGAACCTGCCGGCCATCGACTTTTCGTATTCCGGCACCACGGCGGACGTCAAATACGTCCACCGCGAATACGCGGACGGCACGGACGGCTACTTCGTGTCGTATCCGGACCGCTCGGCCGGCGCGACGGTGGAACTTTCGTTCCGCGTTTCCGGCAAGACGCCGGAGTTCTGGGATCCAGCCACGGGCGCGATCGCGCGGGCGGCGGAATGGCGCGAGCGGGAAGGGCGCACTTTCGTGACGTGGCGGGCCGCGCCTTCCGGCAGCGTTTTCGTGATGCTGCGGCCGCGCGGCAGCCGCGCGCCGGTCGAGCGCGTGGCGCGTCCGGCGGCGTGCGAACCGGTGGCGGGTCCGTTCGCGCTGACGTTGCCGGGCGGCACGAAGACGACGATCGCGAAGCCCGTTTCCTGGACGGAACTTTCGGACGATTTCCGGTATTTCTCCGGCACCGCCGTCTGCGAATTCGCCTTCAAGTTGCCGCCTGGCCGCGCGTCGGGGCGGCGCGTCACGCTCGATTTCGGGATGGTCAAGAACGTCGCCGAGGTGGCCGTGAACGGCAAGAACCTGGGCGTCTTGTGGAAACCGCCGTTCGAGGTGGACGTCACGGACGCATGCGCGGATCTCGCCGACGGCGCCGAGGCGCGCGTGGTCGCGAAGGTGGCGAACCTGTGGCCGAACCGCCTGATTGGCGACGATTTCAAGCCGGACGACTGCAAGTGGAAGCCGGGCGGCGGCATCGTGGAAATCCCCGATTGGGTGAAGCGGGGCGAAAAATCGCCGACTGGCCGCACCACCTTCACCACCTGGAAACACTGGAGAAAAACGGACGAGCCGCTGCCCAGCGGCATTCTGGGCCCCGTCCAGATCCGCGTCGACTGATTTGCCGTGGCCGCTTTCGCGAACAGATCCGCAGTCCGCACCGCGCCGTTCGTGCGTACGGTGGCGGCGGCGTTGTTCGCGTTCGGCATGGCGGGCTCCGCGTTCGGGTTGACGTTTTCGGACCGCTTTCGGTCGCCGCGCAATCCCGAACGCCGCGTGCGTTCGTCCACCACGCTCGTGGTGCTGCACACCACCGAGGCGGGCGCGCGCAGTTCGCTGAACAAGCTCTGCGAACGCGGAGAATGCCATTATTGCGTGCCCGAGAACGGCACGGTGTACCGCATCGTCGACCGCGAACGCGTCGCGTTCCACGCGGGCCGTTCGATGTGGAACGGCCAGGAGGATTGCGACAATTTCTCCGTCGGCATCGAAGTCGTGGGCCATCACGACGAGCCGCTCACGCTGAAACAGCTCGACGCGCTCAAGGAGCTGCTGGCGTGGTTGAAGCAGATCTACAAGCTCACGGACGCGCAAATCGTCACGCACAGCCAGGTGGCCTACGGCGCGCCGAACAAATGGCAGAAGAAAAACCACCGCGGGCGCAAGCGTTGCGGAATGCTTTTCGCGATGGCGAGCGTGCGCGCGAAGATGGGGCTTTCGGCGCGGCCGAAGTACGATCCGGACGTCCGCGCGCGCCGATTGGTGCAGGCGGATCCGTATTTGAGCAGCGTGCTCTACGGCAAGGTGGACACGATGGCAAGCCGCATCGGCAAGCCGGATCCGGCGCCGTCCAAAGGCATTTTGGCCGGGGTGAAGACGTGGTTCGGCGGAGCTTCCAAAACGGACAAGCCAAAAGCGGAAACCGCGAAGACTCCGGAGAAACCGGCGCCCCCCAAACAAGTCGCCAAACCGCCGCCGGAAAAGAAAGTCGTCGTCTCGACGCCCGCGCCTCCGAAGACGGTCGTGAAAGCGGTGCCGGCGGGAACAGTGCAGAAGACGGCGTTCCCGAAAACGCTGGCGGAGCTGCACGCCCTGAAAACGCACAAGCTGGCGGGTGTCGTGGATGCGAAGCATTCGGCGTCCAAGTTGGCCGGCAAGGCGTGGAACGGCGCCACCACGTACTATTTCACGCGCGGCAAAGTGGTGACCGGCGACAAGGTGGATGCGCGCCGCCTCGAAAAAGGCGCCTGCGTGTACGTGAAGAAGTAGCTTCCCGCTTCGGTTCAGGCGATGTCTTCGAGCGGGCGTCCCTTCGTTTCGGGCACGACGAACCAGGCCCACAGGAGGTGGAACACCATCATGACGCCGAAGCCGGCGAAGATCGACCAGGCGGGAACCGACTCGGCGGCGATCGGGAAGAAAAGCGCGACGAGCGCCGCGAACACCCAGTGCGTCGAGGCGCCGAGCGCCTGGCCCTGCGCGCGGAAGCGCTGCGGGAACACCTCGCTGATCAGCACCCAGATGACCGTGCCCTGGCCGAGCCCGTGCGACGCGAGGAAAAGGAAAATGCAGGCCGCCGCCCACGGGCCGTCTCCGACGGCGAAGAACGCGGCGGCGGCGAACAGCGAAACGACGTAGCCGACGCCGCCGACGATCAAAAGCGTGCGCCGGCCGATCCGGTCGATGAGCCACAGCCCCGCGAACGTCGCGGCCGCCTGGAGAAAGCCGAGACCGAACGTCGACAGAAACGCAGAATCCCGTCCGAGTCCCGCCATTTGGAAAATGCGCGGCGCGAAATAGTTGATCGCGTTGCATCCGCTCATCTGGTTGAAGAACGCCACGAAGAACGCCA
>JAKSOX010000038.1 GCA_024405335.1 Kiritimatiellia bacterium | reverse complement strand
ACGGGCTGGGCGCGGACCGGCGTGCGCGAGGGCCGTGGTGGGGCGCGAGCAACATACTTCTCGCTGGCGGAAACTCCCAAACCTTCCAAACCTCCCAAACTTTCCAAACCTCAGGTCTGGGAGAATTACGAATACTTCATCAGGGCGGTCATGCCGACGGCGGAACGGCTGGGCATTCGGATGGGATTGCATCCGGACGATCCGTGCCTTGATGCTCTGGGCGGGTATGCGCGCATCTTCGGATCGGTAGCGGACTTTGACCGCGCGTATGCGATTTATCCAAGCGAGTCCAACGCCGTCACGTTCTGCCAGGCGAACTTCAAGCTCATGGGGGCGGATCTCGTCGAGACGGCGAAGCACTTCGGACAGCGCATCGCGTTCGTCCATGTCCGCGACGTGGAGGGCGACAAGACGGACTTCACCGAACTCTTCCATGATCAGGGCTCGACCGACCAGTTCGCGCTGATGCGCACCTACCGTGCGCTCGGCCTCGACGTGCCGGTGCGCGGCGACCACGTGCCGGAGATGGAAGGCGACCGCTTGCTGACGGCCGACTGCGTGCCAGGCTATTTCACGCTCGGACGGCTCTTCGCCAACGGTTACCTCAAGGCGCTTTTGAAAGGAACGAAACAATGATAGGGACTTTTTTGCTGGCGGCGGTGCTGACGGTTTCCGACGAGGGGCTGACGGCGGCTGAGGGCGTGTCGCGGACCGAGCGGACGGACAAGGTCCGCGTCGCGTGCATCGGCGATTCCATCACCTGGGGGTATGCGATGACGAACCGCGTGGCGGAGTGCTATCCCGCGCAACTCCAGCGGTTGCTCGGGCCGGGTTACGACGTGCGGAACTTCGGCGATCCCGGTGCGGGCGTCTACTCCCAGCCCAAGGCCAATCCGAGCGGATGGACCGAACACACGTGGCGGTCGGGAGCGAACGGCGCCGCGGCGTATGCGTTTGAGCCGGATATCGTCGTCAGCAATCTCGGCATCAACGACAGCGGTTCGTACCTCTACGAGTTCACGTACGACGAGAAGGGCCGTCCGAAAACGGAGCCCGGCCTTTTCCGCCGCGAGTACGAGGAGTTGCTTCGCGCCTTCGGGAAAGGCGGCAAGCTGCCGCGGATCATCATGTGGACGCGCCTTGGGCCGATTGGGAAGAGCCATCCGGCAAAAGGCAGTCCGAATCCGTTCGTGATGGAGCGCGACCTGCGTGCCGTCGCCGAGGCCGTCGGAGCCGAGCAGCTCGACATGTACACGCCGCTTCTGCCCTATGCGGAAACGCCCGATTTCGCCGCCGACGGCGTCCACCCCGAAGGCGGCGCCCAGCGCGTCATCGCGGAAATCACCGCCAAGCGCATTCTGAGGAAGTTTTGTGATATAACACCCGCGAATGATTGATGAAATACAGAAGCGGGCAAGGGTTTCCCGGCCCTGCCGTGCGCCTCGTACGTTCCCAACGCATTTCGCCGCCGTCCCCCTCCGTCCCCGCGCCGGCGGGCATTTCGCGGAAATGCGCCCGCACGGGACGGGAACGTGATATAATATCCGCCATGAAGACAAGTGTGGTCATTTTTTTTGCGGCGATGGAGTGTTTGGCGATGAAACCAGGTGACGTGTTGCACGGATTCAAGGTCGAAGGCGTTCAGGAGCTCGACGAGGTTCCCGCCAAAATGTGGCGGATGACGCACGTGAAGAGCGGCGCGGATCTCGCGTGGCTGGACCGCGCGGACGACAACAAGACGTTCTGCATCGCGTTCAAGACGGTGCCATCGGACGACACCGGCGTGGCGCACATCATGGAGCATTCCGTGTTGTGCGGGTCCGAAAAGTATCCCGTGAAAGAGCCGTTCGTCGATCTGCTCAAGAGTTCGCTCCAGACGTTCCTGAACGCGCTGACGGGGGCGGACAAGACGTACTATCCCGTCTCGTCGCGGAACGACAAGGACTTCCTCAACCTGATGGACGTGTACCTCGACGCCGTGCTGCACCCGCTTTCCGTCAAGAATCCGCTGGCGCTCGCCCAGGAGGGCTGGCACTGGGAAATCGCGGAAACCGAAAAGGACGGCAAGAAGTCCGAGACGCTGTCGCGCAACGGCGTCGTCTACTCCGAGATGAAGGGCGTGTTCGCGGATCCCGACGACGTCGGCTGCCTCGAAACGATGCGCCTGCTCTTTCCCAACCACTGCTACGGGTTCGAATCGGGCGGCGATCCGGCGAGCATTCCCGACCTGACGTTCGAAAAATACAAGGACTTCCACGCGCGCTTCTACCATCCGTCCAACGCGCGCATTTTCCTCGACGGCCGCATCGACGCGGACGCGACGCTGGCCAAGCTCGACTCCTACCTCGCGCCCTACGACCGCGCGCCGGTGGCGAGCGACATTCCCTGGCAGAAGCCCGTTTCGGGCAAGAAGACCGTGCCCTACGAGATCGGGCCGGACGAAGATCCCGCCAACAAGTTCATCCTCATGGACGGCTGGGCGTTCGGCCGGTACGACGACCGCGAACGCATGCTCGCCGCCGGGGTGATCGGCGACCTGCTCGCCGGTTCCAACGCCTCGCCGCTGAAAAAGGCGCTGCTGGACGCGGGGCTTTGCGAAGACGTGGACGTGGACGACTTCGCGTACCAGCAGGGGATTGCGTTCATCACCATCCGCAACGTCGCGGAGGCGAACGTCCAGAAGGCGCGCGCGCTGATGCGCGAGACGCTGGCGAAGGTCGCGAAGGAGGGCTTCGACCGCGCGCAGATCGAGGCGACGCTGAACCGGCTGGAGTTCGGCGCGCGCGAGAAGGATCCCGGGCGCTACACGCGCGGGCTGGCGTTTCTCCACGCCGCGCTGGAGGGATGGTGTTACGGCGGCGATCCGGCGGAGTCGTTCCGCTACAAGAAGCTCTTCGGCGCCTTGCGGGCGAAAATCGCGACCGGCGCGTTCGAGCGCCACCTGAAGGAAATCTTCATCGACAACCCCCACCACGCCGAAGTGACGCTCGCGCCGTCCAAGACGATCGGCGAAGATCGCCGCCGCGCGGACGAGAAGGCGCTGGCGGAAAAGCTCGCGGGGTGGTCCGAAAGCGAGAAGGCGCGGGTCAAGGAGGACGCGGCTAAGCTCAAGGCGTTCCAGAAGTCCGCCGACAAGCCCGAAGACGTCGCCAAGATCCCCACGCTTTCCCGCGCCGACGTGCCGGTGAAGGGCCGGGAAATCGTCCGCGAAATCGCCATGGTGGACGGCGTCGAAGTCGTCCGGCCGAAGGTGGACGTGGACGGCATCTTCTACCTCGAGCTGCACTTCGACCTCGCGGGATTGACGCAGGAGGAGTTCCAGTCGCTGCCGCTGCTCGCCACGCTGCTGGGCGAGCTCGGCACGGCGAAGCGCGACGCGCTGGCGCTGAAGACGGCGGTCGACGGGACGCTCGGCCGCTTCGCCGCTTCGGCGCGGGTTTTCCGCGAGCGCGACACCTTCGCGGTGTGCGCGAGCGCGCTGACGGAGAAGCGCGCGGAGGCGCTCGCGCTGGTGCGGGAAATCCTGCTCGACACGTCGTTCGCGCCGGTCAAGGACGTCGAGGACCTGCTCAAACAGGCCCGGCAGGACGCCGAGCGCGACGTCGCGAACGACGGGCGCACGTACGCCATGCGCCGCGCGGCGGCGCGTTTCACGCGCAGCGGCCTCCGCTCCGAACTGCTCGACGGTCTGGCGCAGGTGCGCTGGCTGCAGGGGGCGGACGCGGCCGCGCTCGCGGACCGGTACGGCGCGCTCGCCCGCAAAGTCTTCTCGCGCGAGCGCCTCACGATCGGCGTTTCGGACAACGTGCCGCTTGACTTCGCGCGTTCGGTCGTGGCGGCGTTCCCGTCGAATCCGACGTCCCGCGGGGAAACCGCGTACCGCATCGACGGGCTTTCCGACAACGAGGGCTGGGTGATACCGGCGGCGATCGGCTTCGCTGGCCGCGCGGGCGTTCTGCCGGCGGACGTCAAGTACCACGGGTCGTTCGCCGTGGCGACGCGCATCCTGTCGCTCGACTACCTCTGGAACGAGATCCGCGTGTTGGGCGGCGCGTACGGCATGGGCGTGAGCGTCACGCCGTTCGGCGACGTGAACTGCTTCACCTACCGCGACCCCACGCCGGCGCGTTCCTACGAAAAGTTCGCGGCGATGGGAGCGGCGCTTCGGAAATTCGCGGATTCCGACCAGCCGCTGGACAAGTACGTGGTGAGCGCGATCGGCAAGATGGATCCGTACCTGTCGCCGCGGCTCGAAGTCGCCCGCGCGGTGGGCATGCACTTGAACGGCCGGACGCCCGCGGACGAGCAGCGCGAGCGCGAAGAGACGCTGGCCACGACGAAGGACGATCTGCGCAAGGTGGCGGACGCGTTCGACCGCATGGCCGGAAGCTGCGCCGCGTGCACGGTGGGCGGCAAGGATTCCGTGGCGGCGTGCAAGCCGGCGAAGACGGAGTCCGTCGCCAAAACGGGAAAATGAAACGCGGGAGAAAAGCATGACGTCTGCGGAAAGACTGGCCAAGGCCATCGAATATCCGGAAGAAACGAGCGGATCGGAAATCACGCTGCTGGTGGACGGCGGCGACGTGCGCGTCCGCGAAGAGGGCGGCAGAATCGTCCTCGAGCGCGTGCTGTGCCGTCCCGAAGACGATTCCGGCGCGTTGGCGCGGTTCGCGGGTTTCGCGGCGGGGCGTCTGCTCAAGGAGGAGGCGACGCTCGCGTGGGATCCGCGCTCGAACGCGCTCATTTTGTGGCAGGACGTCGCGGCCAACGCGCCCGACGGCGTGCTCAAGCGCGTGTTCGAGGTGTTCTGCACCTCCTGCGACTGGTGGCTCGCCCGCGTGGGCGAGAGCGGATCGGCTCCGAAGGAGTTCCCCAGCATGATGATCATGCCGTGAGTCCGCGGGGGCGGCTCTTGTGGGTTGCGGCGGCATTTGGTAAAATGGGCGCGTTTTTTCAGCAAGGAGATTTTAGCACATGAAAGACCTCAAAGAAGCGTACAAGACGATTGAAGCCGACCATTTCGCGCCGCGCATGGAAATTTCGTTCATCGACGGCGACAAGCGCACCACGATGGCGTACGAAAAGGTGACGTGGAACGTCGGCGGCGAGGACAAGGGGTTGCGCTACGGCGAGAACCCCGGCCAGGAGGCCGCGCTCTACAAGCTCGTGAACGGAAACCTGGTGCTGGGCGACGTCGAAACTCTTCAGCCGGGGCGGTATCTGGCGTCCGTTCCCGAACTGCTCCAGAGCGGCAAGCACCCCGGCAAGACGAACGTCACCGACACGGACAACGCGCTGAACATCCTGCGCTACCTCACGCACAAGCCGTGCGCCGTGATCGTGAAGCACAACAACCCGTGCGGCGTGGCGCTCGGCTCCACGCTCGCCGAGGCGTATTTCCGCGCCAACAAGGCGGACCGCCTGGCGGCGTTCGGCGGCGCGATCGCGCTGAACCGCGCGTGCGACCTCGAAACGGCGAAGCTGATCGCGGAGAACTACGCGGAAGTCGTGGTGGCGCCCGATTTCGAAGCCGGCGTGATGGATCTTTTCGCGACCAAGAAGAACCTGCGCGTGTTCCGCATCCGGAACATGGACCGGCTCGCCGACTTCGTGGCGCGGACGGTGGTGGACTACAAGTCGCTCATCGACGGCGGCATCGTCGCGCAGATGAGCTTCGTGGCGAAGGCCCGCAAGCCGGAGGACTTCATGCCCGCCTGCTGCAACCGCAAGATCACGGACAAGGCGACTGGCGCGGTGACGTGGGAAGAGCACAAGATCAAGCGCCTGCCCACGGCGAAGGAATACGAAGACCTCGTGTTCGGCTGGCTCGTGGAAGCGGGCGTCACCTCCAATTCCGTGCTGTACGTGAAGGACGGCGCCACCGTGGGCATCGGCACGGGCGAACAGGACCGCGTGGGCGTCGCGGAAATCGCGCGCGACAAGGCGTACACGAAGCACGCCGACTGGATCGCGTGGGAGAAGCACCGGAAGCCCTTCAACGACCTCCGCCTCGTTTTCGGCGAAGCGGAAGGCGCGAAGAAGCAGGCGGAAATCCTGGAGCAGACCAAGGCCGAAAAGGGCGGGCTCCCCGGCTGCGCGATGGTGTCCGACGCGTTCTTCCCGTTCCGCGACGGCCTCGAGGTGGGGCTGCGCGAAGGCATCACGTCCGTGGTGCAGCCCGGCGGCGCGTTGCGCGACTGGGACGTGATCGACTGCGCGAACGACGCGGGCGCGGCGATGGTGTTCACCGGCCAGCGTTCGTTCCGCCACTGATTTCAAGGCAAACAAAGAAAGAGGAAAAGAAGATGAACACGTACGAATACAAAGGCGTGGTCGAAGAAATCGGCCAGACGCAGTCCTTCGGCAGCAGCGGCTTCACCAAGCGCGAATGCGTGGTGGGGAACGACGTCGATTCCATGAACAAGTACCCCAATCCGGTGCTGTTCACGTTCAAGAAGGACCGCTGCTCGCTGCTCGACGGCGTTAAGAAGGGCGACCGCGTGAAGATCGACTTCACGATCGACGGCCGCCGCTGGGACGGACCGAAGGGCGTTCGCTACTTCACCGACCTCACGGGCTGGAAAATCGAAATCCTGAACGCCGACGGCACCTCCACGGAGCCCGTGCCCCAGGCGCCCGAGCCGCCGGCCGCCGCCGATCCGGTCGCGTCCGATCTCGACGACCTCCCGTTCTGAGGCGCGTGAAGACCTGGCGCGAGGTCCTGGCGCTTGCGGACGGGCATCTCGCCAAAAACGGGGTGCCCGATTCGCGCGTGGCCGCCGAACTGCTCGCGGCCCGTCTGCTGAAAACGGGCCGCGGTTTTCTCGCGTCGCACCTGGAAAAACCCGCCGAGGAGCGGTTGCTGGAGGCGATGCGCCGCGGCGTGACGCGGCTCGTGCGGGGCGAACCCGTGCAGTACGTGCTCGGCGAATGGGATTTCCGCGCGCTCACGCTCAAGTGCGACAAGCGCGCCCTGATTCCGCGTCCCGAAACGGAAGAACTCGTCACGCGCGTGCTCGCGTTCCTGAAGGCGCGGTTTCCCGCCGCCTCCGCGGACGCCGCGCCCGCGGTGGTGGACGTGGGCACCGGCACGGGGTGCATAGTCCTTTCTTTGGCGCGGGAATTCAAGGGTCCCGCCAAGTTCATCGGCATCGACGTGTCGCCGGCGGCGGTGGAGCTGGCGCGCGAAAACGCCGCGAAGTGCGGTCTTTCGGACCGCGTCGAATTCGTGGTGGCGGACGGTCTGGACGATTTCGACGAGCCGGAGATCTTCGACGCGATCGTGTCCAATCCGCCGTACGTGACGACGGCCGAATGCGCGGCGCTCGACCCGCGCATCCGCGAGCACGAACCCATGAACGCGCTGGACGGCGGCGCGGAGGGCCTCGATTTCTACGCGCGCTTCACGTTCGACGCCGTCCATCTGCTGAAACCCGGCGGCGGGCTTTTCTACGAAATCGGCGAAACGCAGGGCGAGGCCGTGCGGGGGCTCATGTTCGAGGCGGGATTCGACGGCGTCAAAATCGAGCGCGACTTCGCCGGCCGCGACCGCTACGCGCAAGGCGTGGTGGGGGAGGCGTTTTGAGGAAGGCCAAGGTCAGTTGGATCGAGCGGCTGGAGCATTCGCTCGTGAAGATCATCCAGCAGCCGGGGGCGGACCTGGACCAGCCCGGCCCCGTGCGCGCGCTGCTCGCCTTCCTGACTGGCGTTTCGTGCGTTTTCCGCGCGGTGGTCGCCGTGCGCTACTGGTTCTACGATCTCGGGCTGCTGCGCCGTTTCCCGCTGGGCTGCCAGGTGATTTCCATCGGCAACGTCACCGCGGGCGGCACGGGCAAGACGCCCGTGACGGAACGCTTCGCGCGCGAGCTCGCGGCGCAGGGACGCAAGGTGGCGATCCTTTCGCGCGGCTACCGGCGCAAGGAGGCGCCGTGGTGGAAGCGCATGTTCTCGCAGGTGATCGAGCCGCCGCTCGTCGTGTCCGACGGCAAACGCGTGCTGCTCGATTCCGCGACGGGCGGCGACGAACCCTACATGCTCGCGTCCAACCTGCCGGGCGTGTGCGTGCTGGTGGACCGCAACCGCGTGAAGTCCGGCCGCTACGCCATCCGGCGTTTCGGCTGCGACACGCTGCTTCTGGACGACGGTTTCCAGTACCAGAAGCTGAAGCATTCGCTGGAGGTGGTGCTGGTGGACAAGACGAACCCCTTCGGCAACGGCCACATGCTGCCGCGCGGCGTGCTGCGCGAGCCCGCGAAGCACGTGTCGCGCGCGGACGTGATATTCCTCACCAAGTCCGACGGCCAAACCGAGGACGTGATCCGTCGCGTCCGCGCGTACAACGACAAGGCGGAAATCATCGAATGCCGCCACGCGCCCCGGATGCTCAAGGACGTGTGGAGCCGCGAGGAGCTGCCGCTCGACTGGCTCAAGGGCAAGACGCTCGCCACGCTTTCCGGCATCGCCGTGCCGCAGGGGTTCGAGGATTCGCTGCGCAAGCTCGGCGCCAAGGTGATCTGGTGCGAACGCTACGCCGACCACCACCGCTACGACGCCTCCGAAATCATCTACGCGCTCAACCGCGCGGCCGACCTCGGGGCCGAAGCGCTGATCACCACCGAGAAGGACGCGGTGCGCTTCCCGCGTCTCGAAACGACGCCCGTGCCCAGCTACTACCTGCGCGTGGACATCGAGATCCTGAAGGGCGAGGAAAACTTCGCCGCCGCCGTCGACCGCATCTGCAACGTGCAGGCGCCGTCGCGTTCGGCCCGGAGGATTTGAGCCGTGCCGCGCCCGTTCCGCAGATTCGCCGTGCTGGCGGCGGCGGCCGTCGCCGCGGCCTTCGCGGCGCGGGCGACGGACGTGACGTTTCTGATGTGCTATTTGCCGGACCATCCGGAGGACCCCGCCACGCAGGCGTTGAACGCGTTCCACAAGGCGCATCCCGAGGTGACTCCGAAACAGTGGGGCGGACTCACGCTGCCGGGCGCCGGCGGACGCGCGCAGTTCATGCTCGCGCTCGCGGGCGGCGCCGCGCCGGACGTGTACAAGGCGTGGTTCCACGTGCTGCGGCACGACGTGGACGAGGGTTTCTGCCATCCGCTCAACGAATGGATCGACGAGAACTGGTCCGGGTGGAAGCATTCGCCCGCGCTTTGGCGCGAAGTCGCCACGAAGGACGGGCTCGTCTACGCCGTGCCCACGCCCGGCATGGCCTACTACGGCATCGTGTACCGCAAGGACCTCGTGCGCGCGGCCGGACTCGACCCCGAAACGCCGCCGGCCACGTGGGCGGCGTTCCGCGACTGGTGCCGCAAACTCGCGGGTCCGGGGAGGCGTCCGTTCGCGATCGAGAACCGGCCCTGGGGTTTCCTGCCCTGGGTGGGCGCGGCGGGCGGCGACGTGGTGGAGCGCCGCGCGGACGGTTCGTGGCGGGCGTGTTTCGACGCGCCCGCGTGTCTGCGCGCGGCGGCGTTTCTGCAGGAGCTCGTGAAGGAGGATCTCGTGCGCGGGCTGCCCGTGCTGAGCGTTTCCAGCGAAGTCGCGGAAATGTTCGTGGAAGGCGAGATCGTGAGCGTGTTCGGCGGCGAGGACCTGGTGGCGTACCTCACGGAGAACCTCAACTTTCCGGCCGACCTCGTGGGGCTCATGCCGTTTCCGGCGGCGGACGAAACGTGCCGGCCAGTGCTGCAGGCGCACAAGCATTTCTACGCGATGACGGAAGGCGTGGGGCGGCGTCCCAAGGAAGAGCGCGACCGCGTGTGGGCGTGCCTGGAGGCGTTGGCGTCGCGCGACGTGTACGACGAGCAGGTGCGCAAAAACGCGCGCGAAGGGCGCGCGCGCTGGTGTTCGCCGTCAGACCTGAAGCGGCTCGGGCTCGAAGAGCACCTCGCCGAAGTGCCGCCCGGCGTGCGCAACATGTACGCCGATTTGGAAGCGGGCAGAATCCGCGCCGTCACCGAGCCGCACATGGGCTTCTGGCAGGCGGCGAGCGATCTCGTCTCGCGCCGCTTCCTGGGCATCCTCCTGAGCGACGCCGGCAAGGACTTCGATTTCGCGGCGGCGCTCAAGTCGATCACCGAGGACGCGAACCGCGGGCTCATGTTCGACGCCGACCGTTCCGCGATCGCCGCGAAACGGCCGCTGGCGCGCGTGACGTTCGGCGTCGTGCTGATCGCGGCGCTGGCGGCGGCGTGGCTGCTCCTGCGCGGCGGCCGCGGCGGCGATTCGGCGCGGCCGCGCGGGGACGCCGTCCCCAAGGCGGATTGGAAGCCGTGGTTTTTCCTCGCGCCGGCCGTGCTGCTGATCGCGACGTGGAGCTACTATCCGCTCCTGAAGGGCGCGGTGATGGCTTTCCAGGAATACAAGATCGTCGGCTCGGCCGGTTGGGCGGGACTGGACAATTTCATCCGCGTGGCGACGGATCCCGGCTTCTGGAAGGCGTGGGGCCGGACGCTCGAATACGTGGCGATCGCGTTGGGGCTCGGTTTCACGGCGCCCGTGCTGCTGGCCGTGCTGCTCACGGAGATTCCGCGCGGAAAGATCTTTTTCCGCACCGTCTACTTCCTGCCGCATCTGACGAGCGCGCTCGTGGTGACGCTGCTGTGGAAACTGATGTTCGACCCCACCGAAAGCGGCATGCTCAACCAGCTGCTGGCGGCGTTCGGCGTGGGGCGCCACGCCTGGCTGCAGGATCCGGCGTGGGCGATGACGTGCTGCATCCTGCCGGGCGTGTGGGCGGGCATGGGCATGGGGTCGCTCATCTACGTGGCGGCGCTGGGCAGTCTGCCGCCGGACTACTACGAGGCGGCGGCGATCGACGGCGCGGGCGTGTTCGCGCGGTTCCGGCACGTGACGTTTCCGCAGCTCGCGCCGCTGATGGTGATCAATTTCGTGGGCGCGTTCATCGCGGCGTTCCAGGGCATGGGCAGCATCTTCCTGCTCACCTTCGGCGGACCCGGCGACGCGACGAACGTGCTGTCGCTCGCCATCTGGAAAGAGGCCTACAACAACCTGCGGTTTTCGACCGCCACCACGATGGCGTGGTTCCTGGGCACGGCGCTCGTGGGCTTCGCCTATTTGCAGATCCGTTTCCTGCGCCGCGTGGAATTCCGCCGCGCGGGAAGCTGATGTTCTGGGGAAAAGGAGTGCGAAGCGATGAAAGCGGGAGCGACGTCGGGAGTTTGGCGCGCGGCGTTGGCGGCGGTTCTGGTCGCCGCCGGGTGCGTGCGCGTGGTGGATCTCGAACTCGAGCCGTTGGCGCTCGACGCGGCGCCCGACGCGGCGCGGTACGGTTTCGGCAAACTTGATTTCGCGATGAACGGCGGCATGGCGATGACCCCAGGCGGCCGCCTCTACGCGCTGTGGATCGCCGGCGGCGATTCCGACGCGGCCTTTCTCGTCGGCACGCGTTCGGACGACGGCGGCGCGACCTGGCAGGGAACGAAGTTCGTGGTCGATCCGCATTTTCCGGACGACAAGTGGCGCGGCCGGACGGTGCGCCGCTGCTCGGTGATCGGCAACCTGTGGTCGGCGCCGGACGGCACGCTGCGCCTCTACGCCACGCAGTCCGTGGGGCAGTTTTCCGGGCGCGAATCGTGCTGGGAGTTCGTCTGCCGCAATCCGGACGCCGCGCAGCCGGTTTGGGAGAAGGCGAAATACGTCTTCCACGGCTCCATGCACAACAAGCCGATCGTCGTGAAGGACGGCACGTGGCTGGCGCCGTTCGACTTCGAGCCGAACGGACGCGAGAATTTCCCCGAACTCGATCCGCTGCGCGGACTCTGGGCGTTCGCGTCGGCCGACGGCGAAACCTGGACGCGCCGGGGCAAGGCGACGCCGAACCTCTCGCACTACGCCGAACACCAGATCGTGCAGAAGGAAAACGGCGATCTCTGGATGCTGATGCGCACGGGCGAAGGACTCAAGGAAAGTTTCTCTTCGGACGGCGGCGCGACCTGGTCCGCGCCGTCCGCGCCGGCGGCGTTGCGCCAGTGCGTCGCGCGCTTCGGCTTCATCCGGCTCGCGAGCGGCAACCTGCTTTTCGTGAAGAACGGCACGACGGTCGGCGAGGTGTTCGCCAAGACGCCGCGCCAGAAACTTTCGGCCTTCCTTTCGCGCGACGGCGGCGCCACCTGGGCAGGTCCGCTGACGCTCGATCCGCGGCTCAACGTCGCCTACCCCGACGCATTCCAGGCCGCGGACGGCTTCATCTACGTTTCCTACGACCACGACCGCGGCACGCCGGGCGGCGACGAACTGCTTTTCGCCCGCTTCGCCGAGGCCGACGTCCTCGCCGGGAAGATCGTCACGGAAGGATCGTTTCTGCGCCGCGTGATCTTCTCCGAAAAAT
>JAKSOX010000037.1 GCA_024405335.1 Kiritimatiellia bacterium | reverse complement strand
CCGCGGCCGTTGGACGCCAACAAGTACACCGTGGGCACGGTGACGGTGGTTGGCGGGTCGCACCGTTTCGTCCACGCGCCCGCCATCACCGGACTCGGCGCCCGCGCCGCCGGCGCCGGACTCGTGCACCTCGTCGTCCCCGACGCTTCGCGCATCGCCGCCGCGGCGCTCGTGCCCGAAGCGACCTTCATGAAGCAAACGGCCACCTGCGTGCCGCCCAAGGCGGACGTGACGGTCGTGGGCATGGGTCTGGGCGTTTCCGCCAATTCCGAAATGCTCGTGTCACGGCTTCTTTCCGATTCCCGCGGAAGCTTCGTGCTGGACGCGGACGCGCTCACGATTCTCGCGAACTGGTACGCCAAGCGCGACGCCGTGCCCAGCATGGACGGCCAGGTGCGCGTGCTCACGCCGCACGCCGGCGAGGCCGCGCGCCTGCTCGCGTGCAAATCCGAAGACGTCCAGCGCGACCGCGAAGCCGCCGCGCGCGCCATCGCGCAACGCTACAAGTCCCACGTGGTGCTCAAAGGCGCGCACACGCTCGTGGCCGCGCCGGACGGCGCGCGGATCTACACGTGCGAAGCCGGCAATCCCGCCATGGCCCTGGGCGGCATGGGCGATCTCCTGAGCGGCATCATCGCCGCGCGCTGGGCCTATTTGAAGGATCCGTTTCTCGCGGCGGCCAGCGCCGTTTGGCTGCATGCGTCCGCGTCGGACGAACTGGTGGGCGCGAATCCGCCCGAAGACCCGTCCGTCGTCAACACCGCGCGCAAGGTCGCTTCGTTGCGCGTGTTCCACGAAAGAGGCAGCAAATGACGGTAGACGTCGCCGGACTGATCCACCACCTCCAACGGGAAAGCGGCGCGTTCGGCGTGCTGACGCAGCAGTCGTCGCCCGTGGCGTCGCTGCTCGCGCGCGAATTCGGCACCCGCCTGCAATGCCTTTTTTCGGCGGAGCACGGCTACTTCGGTCTTGCGGCCCCCGGCGAAAAAACGCAGTCCGCCGTGCATCCCATCTTCAACGTGCCGGTGCATTCGCTGTACGGCGCGACGCGCAAGCCCACGCCCGAAATGCTCAAGGGTCTCGACCGCGTCGTGGTGGACCTGCAGGACGTGGGCGTGCGCTGCTACACCTACCTCGCTACGCTGAAGCTCGTGCTGGAAGCGGCCACGGAACGGAACGTGGCCGTCACGGTGCTCGACCGCCCCCTGCCGCACGGCGGCCACGTGGACGGACCCGGGCGGCAGGACGAATTCGAATCGTTCGTGGCACCGCTGGACGTGCCGCTCTGCCATGGCATGACGCCGGGCGAATGCGCGGTGTTCATCCGCGAGCAGGAGCGGTTGGACCTCGACCTCACCATCCTGAAGATGGCGGACTGGAACCACCTGTGCCGCGATCCGTGGCCGAACTTCATGCCGCCTTCGCCGGGCATTCCCAACTGGGACTCGGCCGTGCTGTACCCCGCGACCGTGTTCACGGAGGCGTATCCCGCCGTGGACTGCGACCGCGGCGGCGCGTTCTCGTTCCGCGTGTTCGGCGCACCGTGGCTGGACGCGAAATGGATGCTCGAAAAACTCGCGAAACGGGTCCACGCCTGCGGCATCGGAATCCGCCCATACCGCTACCGCCCCGTCAACGGCCCCTACGCGACGATTCCGATCGACGGCGTGCTCCTTTCCGCGGAATCGCCGGCCTACTATCCCGTCACGGCCGGCGCGCTCGTGTTCGAGGCGCTCGTCCAGCGGCACCACGACGAACTGCAGGAAAACGCCCGTCCCGAATGGCTGCACAAACTCTTCGGTTCGAAGGACCTCCTTTCCGCCGCGGAACACGGCGCCATGAGCCAACTGCTCCAGGAATGGATCGCCGACCAGGACGCCTACCGCGAACGGAAAATCGACTTGTACGAATGACGCCATGGACGAAACCGGAAAACAACCCGACGAAAAGATACATTCCGTTTCGGAAATCGCGCAGCTCGTCAAGGACGCGCTCAAGGGCTTTTCCCGCGTTTGGGTGGCCGGCGAAATCTCCGGCTGGAAGGTCTATCCGAGCGGACACGCCTACTTCAAACTGAAAGACGCATCGGCCCAGATGTCGGCCGTGATGTTCGCGTCCGCCTGCGCGCGCTGCAAGCAGTTCTCCCGCCTGCGGGACGGCGCGAAGGTCGAGGCGATCGCGCGGATCGACGTGTACGCGCCGCGCGGGGAATGCCAGCTCGTCGTGCTGGCCGCGCGCATCGCGGGCGAAGGCGAGCTGATGGCGCGCTTCATTGAGCTCAGAGACAAACTCAGGGCCGAGGGGCTTTTCGACCGTCCGAAAAAACGCATTCCCTTCATGCCGCATCGGATCGGCATCGTGACTTCGCCCGCCGGCGCGGTGATCCACGACATGGGCAAAACGCTCACGCGGCGTTTTCCGAACCTGGAAATCACGCTGTTCCCCGTGAAGGTGCAGGGCGAAGGCGCCAAGGAGGAAATCGCGGCGGCGCTCCAGTGGATGGACGCGCGCGGATTCGACGTGGTCATCGTCGGCCGCGGCGGCGGATCCGTCGAAGACCTCTGGGCGTTCAACGAAGAAATCGTGGCGCGCGCCGTGGCCGCCATGAACACGCCCACGATTTCCGCGGTGGGACATCAAACGGACAACACGCTGTGCGATTTCGCCGCCGACGTCCGCGCCGGCACGCCGTCCATCGCCGCCGAAATGGCCGTGCCCGTCAAAGACGAACTCGTCCGGAAAATCGCGGCGCTCAGCGACCGCCTTGCGCAGGCGGCGCAACGCGCGGCGGAAACGAACGCCCAAAGACTCGACCACTTGACGCAGCGTCTCGCGGCGGCGCCGCAAAGCGCCGCCCAGTGCGCGGAAACGCGGCTGGCGCGGCTTGACGCGCAACTCAAGCCCGCCTTGTCCAACGCCCTGGCCATCGCCGACGCGCGGCTGGCGCGGCTCGACGCCCGGCTCAAGCCCGCCTTGTCCAACGCCCTGGCCGTCGCCGACGCGCGGCTGGTTCGCGCCGACGCGCGAATCCGTCCCGCGGCGGACGCCTGCGTCGCGCGCGCTGAAAAACGCCTTGCCGCCACGGCAGGGAAGCTGCCGCTGCTGGATCCGTACAACCCGCTCAAACGCGGCTACACGCTCACGCTGGACGCGAACGGCAGGACGGTGCGCGCGGCGAGCCAGGTGAAAGCCGGCGACGTCGTCACGACGCGCACGGCCGACGGCGCGTTCAAGAGTTCCGTCAAGTGAAACTGATTGCGTCGACGTCCAGCGCGACGCGCAGTCCGGACGGCGCGGGACGCTCCGCCACGATCCATTTCCACGCTTCGGCGATCGTCGCCATCTTCGGCGCGCGCAACAACAACTGGTGGCGGAACCACCCTTCCGCGCGTTCCAACGGGGAAGGCATGGGCTCGCCAACGGAAAGCCCCGGCCACTTTTCGAGCGCAGCCGCGTAAAGCGCGCACCAGCCGCGCGCCTGTTCGTCGCTCTGCGATTTGAAATGCGCCAACGCCAATTTCGAATACGGCGGCAGGAAGTCCTCTTCGCGTCCGGCGAGTTCGGCGTCCGCGAACCCGGCGTAGTCGCTTCTCGCGGCGGCGGCCACGGCAGGGGCGTCCGGCTGGGACGTCTGGATGAACACCTCGCCGGGCTTCTCGGCGCGTCCCGCACGGCCGGAAACCTGCGCCAGCAATTGGTACGTGCGCTCGGACGCCCGGAAGTCCGGCATGTTCAGCGACGCGTCGGCGTTCAAGACGCCCACCAGCGTCACGTTCGGGAAATCCAGTCCTTTCGCGATCATCTGCGTGCCCAGCAAAACGTCCGCCTTGCGCGCGCGGAACTGCGAAAGGATGTCGTCGTGCGAATGCTTGCGGGAGGTCGAATCGGCGTCCATGCGCAGGACGCGCGCGTGCGGCATGCATTTCAGAAGCGCCGCTTCCGCGCGTTGCGTGCCGATGCCGACGAAGGAAAATTCGCGCGCGCCGCACGCCGGGCAGCGCGTCGGCACGCGCGTCCATCCGCCGCACACGTGGCAGCGGAGGCAATCGTCCGCCTGGTGGTACGTGTACGACGTCGAACAATCCGGGCACGCGATCGCGTGGCCGCATTCCTTGCATTCGCAGATGCGGGCGTAGCCGCGCCGGTTGAGGAAGAGAATCGTCTGTTCGCCGCGTTTCAACCGTTCGGCGATGGCGTCCAGCAGGAACTTCGAGAAGATCGGCACGTGGCCGTACGCCGCCGTCTCCTCGGCAAGATCCAGCAAATGCACTTCGGGCAACGAACGTCCCGCCACGCGCTCCGGAACGCTGGCGAGCGCGTACTTGCCCTTCTTCGCGTTCAACCACGATTCGAGGGACGGCGTGGCGCTGCCGAGCACCACCTTGCAACGCTCGAAGCGGCCGCGCATCACGGCGACGTCTCGCGCGTTGTAGCGCGGCGTTTCGTCCTGCTTGTACGAACCGTCGTGCTCTTCGTCCACCACCACGAGCCCGAGGTTCTCGACGGGCGCGAACACCGCGGAACGAGGGCCCACCACCACGCGCGCCCTGCCCGTGCGGATGCGGTGCCATTCGTCGTAGCGTTCGCCGTCCGAAAGCGCGGAATGCAACACCGCCACGCGGTCGCCGAAGCGGCCGGCGAACCGGCGGACCGTCTGCGGCGTCAAGGCGATTTCCGGCACGAGCACGATGGCCCCGCGGCCCTGCTCGAGTTCGCGCGCGATCGCCTGGAGGTAGATTTCCGTTTTGCCGGAACCCGTCACGCCGTGCAGCAGCACGGGGCGGTCCGCCACGGAAATCGTTTCGAGCGCCGCGCGCTGCAGGGCGTTGAGTTCGAGCGGGGCCGTGGGCATCACGGCGCGCCCGGCGAGCGGATCGCGGCGTTTCGCGCGCACGGCCACCGTGACGCATCCCTTTTCCGCCAACGCGCGCAACGACGCGGGCGTCGTCTTGAACTCGCGGCAAAGCTGCTGCATCCAACCGCCGCCCACGCGCGCGACGTTGTCGTAAAGTTCCTGCTGCCGTTTCGTGAGCGCGACCCGCTCCGGCGAAAGCGCCGGCTCCACGAACAACAGTTCGCGCGGACGCGCGTTCGGTTTCAGCACGGCGGCGGGCACGGCCGCCTTGAGGCACGTTTCAATCGGCGAACACGTGTAGGCGGCAATCCACTTCACCAACTGCAGCACGGCGGCCGAAAAGAACGGCGCTTCGTCCGCAATGCCCAGAATCGGCTTGATCGCGTAGGAACGGCCCGCGGCGGCGGCCGCCGCCTCCTCCTCGGTTTCCGTCCAGACGCGCAAGGCGAATCCCCGCACTTCGCGCCGGGAAAAAGAAACACGAAGAAGCTGCCCCACGCGCAGCTTCCCCGTGCACTCGGCCGGCACCGAATAGGTGAACAGCCAATCTAGCGCCAAGTCAATGGCGACCGAAACAAAGACCAATTATTACTTCTCGCCGGGGGTCTTCGTGCCGTCCGGAGTGAGGTAGACGAACTCGTCGTTGGAGTCGTCCGCGTCAGGAAGGTCGAACACCTGCTTGTTGTAGATGGTCTGGTACGTGGCGTAACGGGCCTGGCTCTGCATCGCCGCGCCGGACTTGCGGATGATCACGAAGCCCTTGTTGGAGAACGGCGTGTTGTATTCGGAACCGCCCTGCGTGCCGAGGCCGACCTTGGCGTTGTCGGTGCCCTGGTACTTCTTGAGCAGTTCGTCGGCCTTCATGTTGCGCGTGACGAGAACGGGGAGGATGTCCTCCATTTCGTCCTGCACGTTGGCGCCGACGTGCCAGCCGACGTTGTTGGCCGTGAGCACCTGGCCGCCAGCGGGGGGATTGACGCCAGAACCGGCGAGGCAGCTCACGTCCACGCCCGTCACGTATGGAGACCACGTGTCGGACTGCGTGATGTTCTCCATGTCGAACAGCTCGTTGAAGTACTCGTAGCCGGAATTCCACTTCTGGTCGGCGATGTCGAGGTTTTCGCCGCCGGCGGCTTCGTTGGCGGCCTTCGTGCGGGGCCAAACGGCGGCAAGGCCGGACGCCTCGCGTTCGGTGTTGGCGCTCGTGATCGCCACGAAGAGGTTGCGGCCTCGCATGGCGGCTGCGGCCATGTTGGCCTTTAGCATGGCCGAAGAAATGGCCGGGAAAAGCGCACCCATAAGAATGCCGAGAATGCCGATTACCACCAGCAACTCGACGAGCGTGAAACCTTTATTGGACTGTCCCTTCATGATTTGTGAACTCCTTTGGTTTTGTTCGATGCCCGTATTATGGCAAAACCGCGAAAACAATGCAAGCGTTTTTTTTATTTTTTTCGCCGTATACCTTTTGCCCGCGTTGTGCTATACTTTTCGGTCATGCGCTACTTGATAATTGTCGTCGGTGCGGTGTTGGTGAACAATTTCGTTCTCAGCCGCTTTCTGGGTTGTTGCCCCTTCCTCGGCGTCTCGAAAAAAACCGAGACGGCCGTGGGCATGTCGGCCGCGGTCGTGTTCGTGATGACGATCGCGGCGGCCGTCACGTGGGCGCTCGAGCATTTTCTGCTGCACCCGCTCGGCTTGGACTACATCCACACGCTCGCGTTCATCCTCGTGATCGCGGCGCTCGTGCAGTTCATCGACATCGCGATGAAGAAGTTCATGCCGCCGCTGCACGCGGCGCTGGGCATCTTCCTGCCGCTCATCACCACCAACTGCGCGGTGCTCGGCGTGGCGGAGCTCAACTCGATGGGCAAAGGCGGCTATCCGTTCTTCCCGTCCGTGTTCTTCGCGTTCGCGGCGGCGCTCGGCTTCGGCCTTGCGCTCGTCATCTTCTCGGGCATCCGCGAAAAGCTCGCGCACGCCGATCCGCCGCGCTGCTTCCGCGGCATCGCGCTCGCGCTCGTCACGGCGGGCCTGCTCGCGCTCGCCTTCATGGGCTTCTCCGGACTGGTGACGGATGCGGACTTCAACAACGCGATGAACGGCGCGGCCGGAAACGCCGCGTCGGCGGAGGTGTCGAAATGAGCGCGATTCTGCTGGCTGTTTTGTGCGTGGCGGGCATCGGTCTCGTCGCGGCCGTCGCCTTGGCGGCGGCGGACAAGTACCTTTCGGTGAAAGAGGATCCGCGCATCGGCATGATCACCGCCGCCCTGCCCGGCGCGAACTGCGGCGGTTGCGGCTTCGCGGGCTGCGACGGCTACGCCCGCGCGCTCGTGGCCGGCACCGCGCCGAACGGCGCCTGCGCCGCGGGCGGCGACGCCTGCGCCGCGGAAATCGCCAAAATCCTCGGCGTGGAGGCAGCCGCCACGGAAAAGCGCGTCGCGCTCGTCAAGTGCTGCGGCACGCGCTCCGAAGCGATCCGCGTGGGCGACTACAACGGCATCTGCGACTGCAACGTCGCCGCCGCCACCGCAGGCGGCGACAAGGGCTGCGCCTACGGCTGCCTCGGCTACGGCGCGTGCGCGAACGTCTGCCCCAAGCACGCGATTTCCGTGGTGGACGGCCTGGCCAAGGTGGACAAGCGCCTGTGCATCGGCTGCGGCAAGTGCGTGAAGGCCTGCCCCAAGCACATCATCGAGCTCGTCCCCGCCGCCGCCACGATCCACGTGCTCTGCGCGAATCCGGACAAGGGACCCGCCGTCCGCAAGGTCTGCGGCGTCGGCTGCATGGGCTGCCACCTGTGCGAACGCAACTCGGGCGGCAAGGAGGCGAACCACTTCGCCTTCCAGGGATTCCTCGCGAAAATCAACTACGAAAACCCGCCCACGGACGAACAGATCGTCGCGAAGTGCCCGGCGAAATGCATGAGCGTCGACCCCCACTTCGAAACTGGCCACTGAGGACGTCGTCATGAAAACCGTCAAAAGCGCTTTCAAATTCAAAGGCGGGGTCCATCCCGACTACAACAAGGAACTCGCGCGCGCGAAGGCCATCGAGCAGATGCCGGTCCCCGCCGAACTCGTCGTTTCCATGAGCCAGCACCTGGGCGCGCCGGCGAAATGCGTCGTGAAGCCCGGCGACTACGTGGTCAAGGGCCAGCTCCTCGGCGAGAAGAACGGTTTCATCTCCGTGCCCGTGCACGCGCCCGCGAGCGGTCTCGTGAAAGCCGTCGAGCCGCGCCAGGGACCGGCGGGCGGCAAAGCGCCCGCGGTGGTGCTGGACACGACCGCGCCCGCGCCCGAAGGCGTGGACGCGTCCCCCAGAACACTTCCGCCGCTGGACTGGAAAACGGCCACGCGCGAGGAACTCCTCGCCCGCGTGAACGACGCCGGCATCTGCGGCATGGGCGGCGCGGGCTTCCCCACGTGCGTGAAACTCAATCCGCCTCCCGGCAAACGCTGCGAATACCTGATCCTGAACGGCGCCGAATGCGAGCCCTATCTGTGCGCCGACCACCACCTGATGCTCGAGCGCGCGGACCGCGTGCGCGTCGGCGTCGAAATCATGCGCAAGGTCCTCGGCGAGTGCGCGGTGCGGATCGCGATCGAGGCGAACAAGCCGGACGCGATCGCGGCGATGGAAAAGGCGTTCGCGGACGTCGCGGGCAACGTCGAAATCGTGGTGCTGCCCGTCCTCTATCCGCAGGGCAGCGAAAAGCACCAGATTTTCGCGACCGTCGGGCGCGTCGTGCCCGAGCCGCCGGCCCTGCCGATCGACGTCGGCTGCGTGGTCGAGAACGTGGGCACCGTCGCCGCCATCGCGAACGCCGTCGAACGCGGCGAGATCCTGCTGTCGCGCGTGACGACCGTTTCCGGCGACGCCGTGGCGGAGCCGAAGAACGTGGAGGCGCCGCTCGGCACGAAGTACGCCGACCTGCTCGCCTTCTGCGGCGGCGCCAAGGAGCATCCGGCCAAGGTGATTTCCGGCGGCACGATGATGGGCTTCGCCGTGCCGCATCTCGAAATCGCCACCACCAAGACGACGTCGGGGCTGCTGTTCCTGTCGCCCCGCCGCGTGTTCCAGTATTCCTCCCAGGCGTGCGTCAACTGCGGTCGTTGCGTGCGCGCGTGCCCGATGAACCTGAACGCCGCGGAAATCGCCAAGGCCGTGGAAGCGGACGACGTGCAGGACGCCGAACGGCTCCACGTGATGACGTGCATCGAATGCGGAGCCTGCAGTTTCAGCTGCCCCGCGTACCGCCCGATAACGCAGTTCTGCCGCCGCGCGAAGAATTCGATCCGCGCGCGCATCGCCGCCGAAAAGGCCGCCGCCGCCAAGGCCGCCGCCGCCAAGTAGGCGGCGGAAGCCAGTCGCAACTTCAAACCCCAAACCGCAAACTTCAAACTCCGACGCCATGAAACCAAAAGAAACAGCGGAACACTACATTCTGTCGAGTTCGCCGCACGCGCATGCGCGGTGCAGCGTGTCGCGCATCATGCTCGACGTCCTCATCGCCCTGCTGCCCACCACCGCGGCCGGCATCTGGTTCTTCGGCATGCCCGCCGTGTGGACGATCGCGACGTGCGTCGCCACGTGCCTCGCGGCGGAATCCCTCTGCCGCCTCGCCATGAAGCGCGAAAACACCGTGGGCGACCTCTCCGCCGTGGTGACGGGCCTGCTGCTCGCGCTCAACCTCCCGGCCGGCATCCCGCTGTGGATGGCGGCCGTCGGCTCCGTGTTCGCCATCGCCGTGTGCAAACAGGTGTTCGGAGGACTCGGCATGAACCCCTTCAACCCGGCGCTCGCCGCGCGCGCGTTCATGCTCATTTCCTTCACCGGCCCGATGACCACGTGGATGCGCCCGATCGCGCACGGATGCGACGCCGCCACGCACGCGACGGACGCCGTGGACGCGATGACCTGCGCCACCCCGCTCGCGTTCATCAAGAAAGGCGATTATTCGCAGTTGCCGGATCTCTGGAACCTCCTGATCGGCAACATGCCCGGCTGCATCGGCGAAGTGAGCGCGCTCGCCCTCGCGATCGGCGCCGTCTACCTGCTTTGGCGCAAAGTCATCACCTGGCACGTCCCCGTGGCGTTCCTCGCCGCCACCGCCGTTTTCGCGGCGCTCGTCGGCGCGCCAATCCACGCGCATCTGCTCACCGGCGGCGTGATGATCGGAGCGTGCTTCATGGCCACGGACTACGTCACCTCGCCCATCACGGCCAAGGGCAAGTTGATTTTCGGCGTCGGCTGCGGCGTCCTCTGCATGGCCATCCGCCGCTACGGCAGCTACCCCGAGGGATGTTCCTTCGCCATCCTCATCATGAACGCCGTGGCGCCGCTCATCAACCGCTGGACGCAGCCCAAACCCTTCGGAGCGAAAAAATGAAAAAGATTCTCCACCTCGTCGGATCCCTCACGCTCATCTCGGCCATCTGCGCCGGCGTGCTCGCCTACGTGAACGAATCCACCAAGGAGCCAATCCGTCGCATCCAGGCGCAGCAGGTGCTGGACGCCGCCAAGGCCGTGATGCCCGCTGGCGTCGAAAAGGTGGAAAAACTCGGCGAGGACGGCGCGTTCGTCGGCAAAAAGGCGGACGGCTCGGTCGTCGGCTACGCCGTGCGCGGCGCGGACCCCTTCGGCTACGGCGGCGAAATCGTCCTCATGGTGGGCTTCGAGGCGGACAAAAAAACGCTCGTGTGCTACAAGAAACTCGTCGCCGCCGAAACGCCCGGCCTCGGCATGAACCTTTCGCTCCCCGCGTTCGCGGACCAGTTCAAGGGCAAAGACGCGGCGACGGGTCTCAAAGTGAAAAAAGACGGTGGCGAAATCGAAGCCATCACCTCGGCCACGATCACGTCCAGAGCCGTTTGCGGAGCCGTCAACGCCGCCCAGAAGAAACTCGCTTCGCTTTGACCGTTTTGACTTTCAAACCAAGTCTTCAAATTCCATGAAAAAGACCGTTCTCTTTCTCGGCGACGGCATGGCCGACGAGCCCATTGCGGAACTCGGCGGCAAAACGCCCATCCAATACGCGAAAACCCCGAACATGGACTGGATCGCGGCGCATGGCCGCTCCGGCACGTTCCTCACCCTGCCGGACGGCTTCCCAACCTCCAGCGACGTCGCGAACATGAGCGTGCTCGGCGGCGATTTGGCCACGGAGCTGTGCGGACGCGGCCCGCTCGAAGCGGCCAGCCAGGGCATCGCACTCGGTCCGGACGACGTCGCCTTCCGCATGAATCTCGTCACGGTGGACGCCGACGGCGTGCTAAGGGACTTCTCCGCCGGACACGTCGGCGAAAAGGAACAGCGCGAAGCAATCGCCATGCTCAACGAAAAACTCGGCACGGACAAAATCAGGTTCCACGCCGGCGTTAGCTACCGGAACCTGCTTGTTCTTTCGGGCAAAGAATTCTCTGCCGCCGTCGCCTACGACAAGCCGGACGACAACCACGGCAACAAAGTGGCGGACCACCTGCCGCGCGCGAAGATTCCCGAAGCGGAATTCACCGCGCAGACGCTGCGAGAAATCATCGCCAAGGCCGCGGACGTCCTCAAAGGCCGCGTCGGCAACGGCGTTTGGCCCTGGAGCGGCGGCAAGGCGGGCGCGGTGCACTCCGTGTCCCGGAAGTACGGCGTCAAGTGCGCCGTGGTGAGCGCCGTGGACGTGATCAACGGCCTCGGCCGCACGATGGGACTCGACCCGATCAAGGTGCCGGGCGCCACCGGTTACGTGGACACGAACTACGAAGGCAAGGCGGACGCCGCCATCAAGGCCATTGAAGACGGCGACGATTTCGTCTACGTCCACATTGAATCGACGGACGAGGCCGCGCACGAACAGCACCTCGAAAAGAAACTCCAGGCCATCGAGGATTTCGACCGCCGCCTCATCGGCCGCGTGATCGCGCATTTCGGCGACAAGGCGGCCTACTGCGTTTTGCCGGACCATCCCGTGCCGCTGCGCCTCGGCAAGCACACGCGCACGCCCGTGCCCTTCGCCTACTACGCGCCCGGCAACGCGCCGGACGCCGTGCGGACCTACGGCGAAACGGAAGCGCTCCAGGGTTCGCTCGGCGCGCTCAAAGGCGGCGAATTGATGGATCTCGTGCTGGGTTGACCCGCCCGTGAATTTCGTCGATCGCCACGCCTACGACTGGGGCGCCGCCTTCGCGCGCGCGCTGTTTCCGCTTTTTCCGAAACGCCGCCGCATCGCCGTCGAAAACGTCCTCAAATGCGGCATCACCGACGACCCCGCGGAGGCGGACCGCATCGCGCGCGCGAGCTGGGGCCATCTCGCGGGCCACGTCTGCGAGGCCCTGTGCGTGCCGCACGTGGTCACGAAGGACAATTGGCGCGAACACCTCGATTTCGAAGGGTGCGATCCGGATCTCGTCAAGCTCGTGCTCGACACGCCCGACGTGCCGATTCTGCTCGTTTCCTCCCACCATGGCGTGTGGGAGGCGGCCACGAACGTGCTTTCCTTCGCGCGCCCGATGATCGCCATCGCCCGCGTGATGAACAACAAGTTCGTCGCGAACTGGATG
>JAKSOX010000036.1 GCA_024405335.1 Kiritimatiellia bacterium | reverse complement strand
ATCCACGAAAAGCGCTTCGCGCCATTCATCCCCGCCGTCATCCCCCTGCCCGATTAGACAAGACCCCGAAAAGGCGCGGGCGAAGCGCTTCGCGCCGTTCATCCCCGCCGTCATCCCCCTGCCCGATTGTGGACAGACCCCGAAAAGGCGCGGGCGAAGCGCTTTCGTGGATTTTCATCACGGCTCGCCGCGCCCCGCCGCTCCCCGTTTTCGTGATCGGGGGGAGCGGGGGACCGCCCCCGCCAATCACTCGTCCCCGTGCGATTTCGCCTTGAGCTTCATGCTCATCGTGGCCACGCGGACGACGGACCAACCGTACGCTTCGGCTCAGAACCGCCGCCCGCTTCAAAGGGCGGTTTTTTGAAATTGTTTCAGATGTGCGCGTAAGATTGATGGGTTTTGCGAGTTCTACTATTGCGTACACGTGGAGCGATGAGCGCATGGCGCCGCGCAGGCGTAAGAACTCGTCGACGGAACCGTTATAAGAGTGGATTCATCAACAGGAAAGGAAAACACATGAACATCGACAAGGCGATCCAGGGTATGATTGACTGCTCGGACTACGAGGCCGTTTTCATCGGGGAGCAGTTCTGGTGGCACAAGGACGGCTACATCTCCGATCTGATGCGCCTTGGATTCAGCCGGGAGACGGCAGAGAAGGGGCTCGCCAGCTACTGCAATGCGGTGGTGGCGCGGGTGGCGCGTGGAAAGAAGGTGTCCTTCCCGGACTACAAGGAAGACGTTGTCGCGCTTATTGCGGAGCGCTGCAAGGCGGTGGTGGCGGATGCCGCGTGATGGAGGTGATGGATGGACAAGAAGACCGATGGCAAGAAAATGAATGCCGAGACGGAGTCGTTCGACCCCGGAGAGGACGTCGTTTCCGATGTCGAGCAGTTTGGAGACGACACTTCCTCCGTGGATGAAATCGCGCTTCCGGCGGCGGAGGAGTATTCTGCGCTGCGGGAGGACGACCTGCGGGTTGCGATAGGGGATATCCGGCGCCGAAGCGATGCGAATGGCGGGTACGTGACGTATGACGAGGTCAATCAAATGCTGCCCCAGAGCTTGGTGGACGGCGTCGAGACGGAACGTTCGCTCAAGATGCTGGAGCTGTTGGGCGTGCACGTCATTCGCGAAGAGGAGGTGCCCGCCTGGGTGGCCGAGAAGGACGGACGGGCGAAACGGGAACCCGATCGTGCGGACGATCCGATTCGTCTTTACATGTGTCAAATGGGCGGCGTCGATTTGATATCGCCCGAGAAGGAGGTGCAGCTCTTCCAGGAGATCGAAAGGAACGAGGAGGCGTGCAGAACGATCTTCAACCGTTTTGCCTTCGCCCCGAAGATGTACGAGAGAGCCCTGGAAGCGCTGGAGGGGCAGCGCGTCCGTTTCGACAGCGTCGTTTCCGAAGGTTTTGACGGGGATCGCGACGCCTACATGGCGCGGATTCCGGCCCTGCGCAAAAAGCTTTCCCGCATAACGAATCCCCGTCAGATGGACAGGTGTTTTGCCGAGCTCCGGTTCGGCCAGCAGGCCGTGGAGCGGCTTTGCTCCGAGGCGGAGGAGCGAATCTACCGTCCCTACCGGAAGTTGGTCGAGGAGTTGGCCGCGCTGACGGCCGGGCGCGTTTCGAAGAAGCGCGATCGCGAGGAGGCGCGGGTGCGCGCCGAGATGTCGAAATACGAGGCCGTGTTTGCCTGCAACGGTTCCCGGATCGTCGAGGAGTTCGAGAATCTCCGCATGGCGATGAAGGACGTCCAGGCCGCACGTACGCAGGTCGTCGAGGGCAATTTGCGGCTCGTGGTGTCCATCGTCAAGAAGTACGTGAATCAGGGGCTTGGATTCCTCGACCTCATCCAAGAGGGGAACACGGGTCTCATGAAGGCGGTTGAGAAGTTCGAGTACAAGCGCGGATACAGGTTTTCGACGTATGCGACGTGGTGGATCCGGCAGGCGGCAACGCGGGCGATCGCCGACCAGGCGCGTACGATCCGCATCCCCGTTCACATGGTCGAGAAGATCAATTCCGTCATGCGCGAGCAGAAGAAGCTGGTTCAGCGACTTGGGAGGGAGCCGAGCGATGCGGAACTGGGAAGCGCTTGCGGCCTTTCCGCGGCGGCGATCCGCGCCGTCAAGAAGATGTCGCAACGCCCGATTTCCCTGCAGGCCCGGGTCGGAGACGACGACGCCACGTTCGGCGACTTCATACCCGACGTCGCAAGCATGAATCCTCGCGAAGCCGCGGATGGGCGCATCATGCGCGAGCAGCTCCACAAGGCGTTGAGTTCCTTGAGCGTGCGCGAACGGAAAATCGTCGATTACCGCTTCGGTCTCAGCGACGGCCGCAGCCGGACGCTCGAGGAAGTCGGACGCATTTTCAACGTGACGCGGGAGCGCGTTCGCCAGATCGAGGCCAAGGCGCTGCGCAAGTTGCGCCACCCGAGCCGAATGCGGCTCTTGCGCGAATATTTCGTCAAGTGCGCGTAAGAAAGACGCGCCCTTGCCGTTTCATGAATGGGGCGAGCAGCCCCGGCCGTTCCTTTTGGAAGTCGGGCGGTTTGGTTGTCCAAGGAGAGACGCATGTACGAATTGGTGATGAAAAAGATGCGCGAAGGCGACTGGGGCGCCGTGACGCGGCTGTTGCACGAACTGCACGGGACGGGGGCGGGGCGGAGCCGTGAACGAACGGCCGGTACGCCGCGCCGAGGGTTTTCCGAGCGGTTTGAGGCGGTCAGCCTGACGCCGCGTCTGGTGGCCGACGCCGTGGTAGAGGAAAACGGAAAGTTCAAAGGCATCGAGCTGGGCGGAACCGAATACAAACCCTCGGCGCGGTTCCTGAAGGGACTTGCGCAGCGCATGAAGGTGTCTTTCAGCATCTTCGAGCTCTTCACGCCCGTTGAAGTCATCGGCCGCGCCGCGGAGCGCGCCGCCGATCTTCCGCTTCGCGTCACGTTGGACCACGAGAAGAACGAGGCGCTCGCGCTGGTGGAGGACAAAGGCGTCCCGATGCCCGCCGGGAACGTGGAAATCGTGATGCGCGAGGATCCGCGGCTGCAGAAATTCGACTATGACGACGGCGTGATCACGGGGTCGTTTGCGCTCGGCGAGTCGTGGGACGTCCAGGGCGACAGCCGGTATTCGGTCCACATCAACGTGCAGGTTCCCGTGGACGGCATGGGCACGCCCTGCGTGACGCTTTCGACGCTGCGGCAGGTCTGCTCCAACGGCGCGGTTGCGGAGGCGCCGCTCTTCAGGACGAAGATGGAGATCAAGGACAACAGCGGCGAACATTTCCGCCGGCTGCTGCGTTCGTTCAACAATCCCCGCGGCATCGAGGCTCTGCACGAACGGCTTCTTGCCGCGAACGGGACGAAGGCGTCCGTCGACGAGGTGTTCCGCGTGATGTCGTTTGTCAAGCGGCAGGTGCGGGATGCGCGGCACCAGATGCTGCTCTGCGAACGTCTGGAGGCGGTGGCGGACAACCCGTGCGTGAGGTATGGCGTGACGGATCTGGCGTCCATTGGCGAGCGCCGCCGGGGGCTTCTCCCGGTCGGCTGTTCGGTCGCGGATCTGATGAATTTCGCCTCCGAACTCGGCACGCACCATGCCGATCTCATCAAAAATCCCCGGGCGGTGGATGCGCTGACGGGGGAATTTTTCGCCAAGGGCTACGACCTCGAGGAGATGTATCCGAATGCGCAGCCCGCGCGCGGGTTCTATTTGAGCGGAATCGACTTCGGAGAGGGGGCGCGCAGATGACGTGGCAGCGTCGGGCGTATCAGGAAGAGGCGATTGCGTCCTGCGTCGCGGGGTTCGCCGAGAAGGGGGTGTCGTCCGTCATGCTGGAATCCCCGGTCGGGTCGGGGAAGACCTACATGGCGCTGGAGGCCATCCACCGGCTTCAGAATCGGTGGGGACGGTCGCTTCGCGTCAACTGGGTCGCGCCGCGCCGCCATCTGCTCCGGCAGGTCATGGAAACGAACCGCGAGCTTCACCAGGACGGCATCCGGCCCGTTTCGCTCTTTGAGCGAACGCCGCCGGAGGCGGACTTCGTCGTGTTGGACGAGGCGCACCACGAGGCCACGCAGTCGTGCGTGCTCCTCTACGAGAAGATGAGGTGTCCGTTCGTGCTGGGGCTTTCCGCCACGCCGCTCCGGACGGATCGGATGAAGCTCTCGTTTCAGGAGACGGTCACGACGTGTTCCATCGACCGGCTGGTACGGGAAGGGTATTTGAGCCCGTTCCATTCGCATCTCCTGCCGAGCTATGGGCCGCAGATCGCGGCGGAATGCTATCTGAACGATCCGGCGCGTTGGGGCAAGACGCTGGCGTTCTTCCGCACGGTCGCGGAGTGCGTCGATTTCCAGAGTCGACTGGCGAAAGCGGGGGTCGCGTGCGAGGTGGTGACGGGGGAGAGCGACAAAGACCGGCAGATCGAACTGTTTGCCTCCGGGCGCGTGCCGGTTGTGGCCAACGTGCTGATGCTGACGGAGGGGTTTGACCAGCCGGACGTCATGTCGATCTTCGCCCGAGACGCGAGTCGGCTGCCGTCGATTCAGATGTGCGGACGCGGACTGCGGCTTGCGCCCGGCAAGACGCATTGCAACATCGTCCAAAGCGGCAACACCGATTATCTCTTCGAGCGCGTCACGCCTGCGCAACGCGGGTTCCGGTTGATGAACGGCCGGTGGCTCGCTTTGCAGGACGGGACAAAGGAGATCGAAGACACGCTCAAACGGAGTCTTGAGCTCCTGCGGCTGCGCGAGAGAAAAAAATCTGCGCGAGGCCGTAAGAATTCGCGCAGAGGAGGCGTTTTATAGGTGTCGGGGATCGGCTTGGGTGACGGTGGCGGTTGCAGGTGGCACGCCCTGCGCCTCCCGAAAGGGAGCTCGGCAGGAAACGGCGGCTCGGCTCGTCTCAGCGGTGGGGCGACGCTTAAAAACACCGACGCAGCTCAAGCATTAAGGGTGAATCCTTAAGCCTGAAGCGTCAAGGTTCAAGGTTAAAAGGTCAAAGTTTGGATTTTCGGCAATTGCCGAAGTCCCCTGGGCCGGTCCCCGACGCCAAGTTCAAAGCAAAACAAGGAGAAAAACGATGAATACGAACATGACCGTTGCCCGTGCACTCAAGGAAAAGTCGCGCATCATCACGAAGATTGCGGAGATTCGTGGCGCGGTCTCAAACTACAACTCCGTTGATCTTGGCACCCGGAGGCCCATCTCGGTGAAGGATTCCATCGAGAAGGTGGAGGCCCTTGAGGAGAATCTGATGAGAATCAAGGTCGCCTTGCACTCGGCAAACGTTGGCATTGCAAGGCAGCTCGCTGAGCTGATGCTGGTCCGTGGGCAGATTGCGTTTTACGAGCGGCTCGACACTTCCGAATTCCGGGCTGTTGTCGCCCACGATGACGGGGAAACGAGGGAAACGAAGGTTCCCCGAGACGTGGTGCTCGGCCAGGTGGAGGCGCTCGCAAAGGTCGAGGAGCTGAAAAACAAGCTGGACTCTCTTCAGGACGAGATTGACGAGTACAATGCCACGCACAAGGTCGATGTTGAACTGCTTTGAGGAGGTGATCCATGGACAATCAGTCAATGACGGATCGTTTCAACCAGAAATCCGCAGACTGCATATTGAAAAACGTGTCTGCCAATTATCTGAAGAGGAGGTTTCCCTGGCTGCGGCATTCGCAGGTGCTTCGGATTGTCGATTACTTCAGTTTTCACAGGGGGGTGTCCAAACATTGGAAAGAAGATCTTCTGGCCATAGGGCGACATTGCATTGAGCGCCTCGACCATGAGAACCGTTTGAGGGCGGAGGGGCTTTCGGCCAAAAGCTGCGCTCCAAAGCGTGCAAGAACGGACTTGGTCCTCATGGGGCACAAGAAATCCAAGTCGCTCGACAGGGAACTGTGGGCCGTGAAGTGCGGGGTTCTGCCGCACGCGGATGAGCTGGACAACCTGCTCGATTAGGCGCTCGGAAACTCGGTCTTAAAACAGACGATCTCATTTCTTCGTGAAAGTGCTGGGGATGCAAGATTGCCGAAAGGAGGTAACAATCGCGTTTTTGGATAATTTGCTCGTTTTTTTGGCTTGCTTTTCACATTATCTCTTGACAACGGCGGAGGTTTTGATATAATGAGAGCAAACAACAACGGAAAGGACGTGAAAGGTATGAGCAATTGCGCAATTGAACAGGATCTCATCACTCTTGGCAATGATGCCATTCGCGAGTTGGAAGCAAAAATGGCCTACGCATGCGATCGCAGCGGAGTTTCTGTTGCCGACATTGTCGGGGATTCGTATGTATATGTTGTAGTTGGCGTGCTCAAGGGGAGGGTCTTGCTTCCGAAGACCGTTTCGGATCTCTGTCGCCTAATGGCTTTCAAAGCCCGTCAGCTTCTTAAGGACGCAAGCCGTTCGCGCATGGCCGACCACGGGAAGAGGAGCGTCCGGGCAAGAGAGAGTCTTGACGAGATGGTTGGTGATTCTGAGCGGAGCGTGATAGAATACGCTTCTTGCGAGAATTGGCTCAACGGCAACAGGGCGGAAGAACGCGCATATCAGTGCATGATTGGCTGGAAGGTTCTCGACAGGGTGTTTGCGATGAGGAAGATCAGCTCCGTCAATCAGCGCATCTACAAAGCGGTTGTTTTGCACGGGATGCCCCGTGAAGAGGTTGCAGCGCAGTATGGCACAACTCGCAACAACGTGGATCAAATCGTGTCCAGGGTGAAGAAGGGCCTGAAGGAGGACGGGCTTGGGATTTACCGTGAACTTTATGGCAAGGCAGCGTGAATGCTGCCGGTTGCGTTTGAAGCCCCCACGACTCCCCGCTGGTGGATTCCCCTGCCGTTCCCCGTGCGCGGAACGGCGGGTCTAAGTTAGGCCGTGCGCGGCGGCAAAGTGGGCGGCGGCCGCGGTCAAGCAAGGGCGGCGATTTGCCCAAATTGGCGGATGCGGCGGCGCAAACTGCGCGAACGTGGTATAATTCGCGCTTGTGAAAAAGGTGGCGGCAGTTTTTTTCGCGGCGTTCGCTTCCGCGCTTCTTTGCGCGGAGGTGGACGTGTCGCGGATTCCGGACGTCGCGCGGTCGGCCGACGGTTTCGTGATGGTGGTGGCGGTGGACGATCCCGCCGACCCCGTCGGGTTCCGCCTGCCGATTCTGCGGTTCGCCGCCGACGAAGTGCGCATGCTCGTGCAGGCGTACGATCTGCCGCATCCCAAGCGTTCCGCGCCCGGGCTCGTGATCCACGCCCAGCAGGGCGCGACGAACGACGTGCGCGTCGTGGTGCGGCGCGAACGCCGCCGCGACGGCACGCGTCTCACGCGCATCATCCTGCCGAGTCCCGGCTATTCCGATTTGGACGAGCTGCGCTACCAAATCGCCGCCGCGCTGTTTCCCACGTCCACCCCGCCGTGGCTCGTGCAGGGCGCGTTGCGCGCGGCGGATTCCGAACTCGCGCGGATGGACACGTGCTTCGTGACGGAGCTGTGGCGCGCGGGGCGGCTTCCGTTTTTCCCCGCGCTGTGCACGGACCTGCGCCGTTGTCGGGGCGAAGCGGCGGCGCTGCCCGGGTTCCTCGCCGCGTGGATGCGCGAGAAGAAGCTCGTGAAGAAGGCGTTCGCGCGGATGGAGGCGGGCGAACCATGGGACGGCGGTCGTCTGGCGGAGGAGCTCACGCGCGAAACGGACCCGGTTTTGCAGGACCGCGCCTGCGACGAACGCTTCGTCACGCTGTTGCGCCGGGTGTTTTCGCCGGGTCGGGCCGATCCGTGGGATTGGTCGGTTTTTACGTCACGCCTCTTGATTTATCCGCTGTTTTTTGATAAAAAGTTCTCCCGCAACCGCACCTTCTGTTCGTTCCGCGAGGCGGTCGGCATGTCCAAGACCGACATGCACGTCCGTTTGGCGTGCGGGAAGAAGGCGTTGGGGATGCCCTATCTGGCCCTTGGGCACGGCGAAAAGATGCAAAGCGTCGCGAAGGCGTACGCGCAGTTCTTGTTCGCGGTGGCCGCGGGCTGGGAGGAAAAGAAACTTTTGGAACTGTTGGAGGCGGCCGAAAAGGCACATGAGGAAGGACATGAAAAAAGTCGAGAAGACGATAACGGGCAACGTTGATCCGGACGTGCTCGATTTCACGGTCGGCGACGATCCGGTGCTGGATCGCGCGCTGGTGAAGTGGGACTGCGCGGGCACGGCGGCGCACGTGATGCAGTTGGCGAAGATCGGCGTGGTGACGCAGGCCGAGTCGCGCAAGGTGCGCAAGGCGCTGGGCGAGGTGGTGGCCGAGTTCCGCGCCGGCGCGTTCCGGATTTTCGAATCCGACCAGGACGTGCACATGGCGGTGGAGCGCCGCCTCACGGAGAAACTCGGCGACCTGGGCAAGAAGATCCACACCGGCCGCAGCCGCAACGACCAGGTGGCGGTGGACGTGCGTCTGCACGTGAAGGACGAGCTGCTCGGCCTCGAAAACGAGCTGGCGGACCTGGCGGACGAGCTGTGCGCGTTCGGCCGGCGGCACGACCGCGTGCCGATGGTGGGCCGCACGCACCTGCAGCCTGCCATGCCTTCGAGCGTTGGCGTGTGGGCCACGGGCCACGCCGAGATGATCCTCGACCAGGTCGAGAACCTCGAGGCCGCCTACCGGCTGAACGACTTGTGTCCGCTGGGCAGCGCGGCTGGATACGGCGTGCCGTTGCCGCTGGACCGCAAGCTCACGAGCGACTTGCTCGGTTTCGCGCGTCCGCTCCACAACGTGTTCGGCGCGTCCATGGCGCGCGGCGAAAACGAAGCCGCCGTGCTTTCCGCGCTCGCGCAGCTGATGGCGGCGCTGTCGCGCCTCGCCGAAGACGTGATCCTTTTCTCGATGCCGGAGTTCGGCTACTTCAAACTGCCGCGCGCGTACTGCACGGGGTCCTCGATCATGCCGCAGAAGTACAACCCCGACGTGCTCGAACTCGTCCGCGCGAAAACGGCCACGGTGCTCGGCCTGCAGACGGCGGCGCTTTCGCAGCTGCACGCGATGCCGGGCGGCTACAACCGCGACCTGCAGGATTCGAAGGGCCTGTACATGAAGGGCCTTGCGATCGCGCGCACCACGCTGCGCATCCTCGCGAAAATCGTCGCGGGCATGGACGTGGACGAAGCGAAACTGCGCGCGGGGTTCATTCCCGGCGTGTTCGCGACGGACGCGGCGCTCCGCCAGGTGGCGGCGGGCGTGCCGTGGCGCGAGGCCTACCACGACGTGCGCGACCACCTCGAGCGGCTCGAAACGGAAGACGCGGACGCGGCCGTGGCGGCGAAACGCCATCTGGGCGCGACGGCCGGTTTGGACTGGAAACTCTACGCGCGGCGCGTGGCGTCCGTGCGGAAGGAAGCGGCGAAACGCCAAAAGTTTTTCGAAGCGAAAATCAAGGAGCTCATCTGATGAACGAAGCGGGTATGACGTTGTTGCAGGCCTGGAATTTCGGCGGGCCGCTGATGTGGGTGCTGGCGGGCATTTCCGTGATCGCCTTCACCATTTCCACGTATTTGCTCTTCGCGCACCGGCGCGGGGCGATTTGCCCGCGCGAGCTGGTGAGCGACGTGCTCAAGTGCGTCACCGCCGGCGAGGACGGCGAGGCGCGCCGCCTCTGCGAGCGCAAGCCCGTGGCGTTCAGCGCCGTCGCGCTCATGGCGCTGGACATGCGCCGGGAGGCCCTCGCGGGCCGCACGCCGAACGTGGCGGAGTCGATCGAAACCGCCGGCGCGCACGTGGCGCAGCGCATGATGGCCACGGTGGACTACCTTTCCGACCTGGCGGCGATCGCGCCGCTCGTGGGCCTGCTGGGCACGGTGCTCGGCATGTTCCAGGCGTTCGGCGGCATCGCCTCCGACGTCGCCGCCAACGCGAAGCCGATGGTGCTCGCTCAGGGCGTTTCGCAGGCCATCGTCACCACGATCTTCGGTTTGGCGATCGCCATCCCGTGCCTCGTGGCGCACGCGTGGTTCCGCCGCCGCGCCATGCGCCGCATCGCCGAACTCGAAACGCTCACCCAGCAAATCGAAGGGCTTCTGTAAGTGAAATTTCTCCGAGAAGGGCAAGGCAAGCCCGCGGGGCTGCAGATGACGTCCCTGATGGACGTGATCTTCCTGCTGCTGTGCTTTTTCGTGACGACGAGCGTGTTCTCGCAGTGGGAGACGGAAGTGTCGATTTCGCTCCCCACGGCGACCACCGCCACCGTGCCGAACCGCATGCCGGGCGAGATCATCCTGAACGTGTCCGCGCACGGCGACGTGACGGTGAACGGTCAGCTCCTGACGCGCCCGGAACTCACCAAGCGGCTCGCCATCATCGCCAAGAACTACCCCGGCCAGCCGGTGGTGATCCGCGCGGACCGCGAAACGGCCTACGAGCATCTCGTGTCGGTGATCGACGCGTGTCGCGCGGCCGACGTGTGGAATTTCTCCCTGGCCACCAGGGACGAGGAGGAGAAGTGAGCCGGATTCCACGCGCGTTTCGGCTGCTGGCCGCGCTGGGCGTTTTCGCCGCGGCGGGTTCCGCGCTCCACGCGAGTTCGTTCAACGGCGGCCGCGTCGCGCCGGTGCACCGGTTCCCCGCCCTGGACGCCAACGGCGACAAGGTGAGCCCGGCCGAACGGCTGCCGCGCGCCATTTCCTTCGAGAAGACGTGCGCCCAGTGCCACGACGTCGGCAAGATGGCGCACGGCACGCATTTCGCCGCCGGCGCGGCGAAGAAGCAGTCGGCTCCGCAGGCGGAAAACTGGTTCGGCCGCGAGCCCTGGTTCCTGTGCGATTCCAACGACGTGTGCCGCATCGCCCAAACGCCGGGCATGGCGGGGCTGAGCGCGTGGGAATGGGTCAAGAACTTCGCGCGCGCCTTTCCGGGCGGCGGATTGGCGAGCGACACGAACGCGATGGCCGAGGCCGCCGGCGAACGCCAGCGCTGGTTCGTGACCGGTCCGCTCGAAAAGAACTGCATGGCCTGCCACCAGTCGGACGGCCTGTACGACCCGAGCGAATGGGCGAGGCAGACGCTGCGCGAAAACTGGAGCGGCGCGCCGCTGGCGGCGTCCGGTTTGGCGCGCGTGGAGGGCATGAACGCCCGACTGGACGCGTCGTGGGATCCGTCCATCGCCGAAAACCCCGACGACCACCTCTTCAAGGTGCCGCAGAAGATCGTCTACAATCCGGCTTCGTTCGACGACAAGGGCCGTTTCCTTTTCCGCGTGGGCAAGCCGAAGAACGAAAACTGCCTTGCCTGCCACGCGGCGAGCGAGATGCCCGCCAAGCGGCACCACGTCGTCGACGACGTCCACTTGAAGCGCGGCATGGCCTGCGTCGACTGCCACCGCAACGGCATGAAGCACAAGATCAGGACGAAGACCTGCGCCGCCTGCCATCTGGAGCCGAACGGGGAAGGCCCCAAGCCGCGGCACGTCGGCTTCCCGCTCGTCCATTTCGAGAAGCTTTCCTGCGCCACGTGCCATTCTGGCGCGACGATGCGCGGGCGGCGTTCGCAGGTGGCGACCATGCGCGCGAACCGCATCGGACTCTACGGCAAGGCGCGGTGGGAAACGGACGCGCCGTTCGTCGAAGAGCCGTTCTTCCGCAAGGACGCGGAAGGCAAGGTGCAGATCTGCCGCCGCGCGCAGACGACGGACGGCGAAATCTTCTGGCCGATCCACCACGACGTCCGGCCCGCGCGCCAGGCCCGCGGCGCGGCGCCCGAAAAGTGCGCTGCGTGCCACGCGCCAGGCAATGCGTTTTTCGAGGATTGGGAGAATCCCGTCTACTTTTCCGCGTTCAACCTGGCGTTCATGGGACGGCCGCTTTTCAAGGTCGTGCTGTGGTGCGTGTTCGGGTTCCTGTGCCTTGCGGCGGCGGCGGCGGCCGGGACGGTGTTCGGTCGCGTCGAAACGCGCCGGAACTGGTTCTCCGCGCTCGTGGTGGCCGGCTTCGCGGCGGCGCTCGTCTACCTCGCCGCCAGCGGCGCGTGGGGGTGGCTGTCGGGCGGCATGACGGGATGGGCGCTCATGCTCCACATGGTCGCCGGCGGCGCTTTGGCGTCCGCGGCGTTCGTGCTGGTGGTGCTGGGGCGTCCGCGTTCCGGCGCGATCCGTTTGGCGTGGCTCGTGTTGGCGGCGGCGACGGTGTTCACCGCGGTGATGCCGATGATGACGGTGTTCGGGTCGGAAGGGCAGTTGTTCCTCCTGTGGGCGCACCGCCTTTCGTCGTTCGCGTTCGCGGCCGCGTCGTTTGCCGCGTGCGCGGCGGGGATTTGTAAAACAAAACAAAAGCGGGTTGAAACCGCAAAGGAGTGACCGATGAAAAAACTGATGATCGCGTTGGCCGCCGCCGCGGCGGCGTTCGCGGGTTGCGACAAGGCAGGCGACGCGTCCGCGTCCGCCGAGAAGAAGTTCGTGGTGGGGTTCGACGCCGACTTCCCGCCCTACGGCTACAAGGACGGCAAGGAGTACAAGGGATTCGACCTCGACCTCGCCCGCGCGGTGTGCGCTAAGAAGGGGTGGAAGTTCGTGGCGAATCCGATCAACTGGGATTCCAAGGACATGGAGCTCAACTCCGGTTCGATCGACTGCATCTGGAACGGCTTCACCATGCAGGGCCGCGAAGACGCCTACAC